>SZPD01000104.1 GCA_030263515.1 Anaerolineae bacterium CFX9
CTCGGCTGGGGCTGGCATCGTGCTGAACAGGTGGGCGGGCTGGAGGTTCGCTGGACGGGGCAGCATCATCCCGCAGGCTGGGATCCGCTGCCTTCTCCGGAGTTCAGCCTGCATTTCACGCTGCCGGAAGATGTTTCACAGGTGAGCGCCTCTTTACAGTCGTTCTACGCGCCGCGCACCGTGAGCGTTCGCATTGACGGGCTGTTGCTCGGTGAGCCGCGGCAGGTCGCCACGGATGCGCTGGCGACGTACACATGGGATCTGCCTGTGAACGCGCCGCGCGGTGAATTTGTCACGCTCACGTTCACTGTTGATGCTGCGCTGACGCCGGAATCCGTCGGGCTGGGCGCGGATCAGCGGGCGCTGGCGCTCATGGTAGACTGGATACGGCTGAGCCGATAAGGAGACTCAGGCTTGCTCGCAATCCTCGTGCTGATTGCTGCTGTCGGTGTGGCGCTGACCCTCGGCGCGTGGCAAAAACGATCGCGCGCGCTGCGTGTCGTCAGCATCAACCTGCTCATCACTTATGGGGTCATCGTGCTGCTGCTTGGCGGCGCGGAAGTCTATTTCCGCACGGCGTATGCAGAAAGCGATGGCCTGCCGACGCTGGCGCTGGAAAACTGGCTGGCGCGCTACTGGCAGACCAATTCGCTCGGTTACCGCGATCGCGAATGGACTCCTGAAGTCTATGCCGGAAGACGGACGATCCTGGCGGTTGGCGATTCGTTCACGGCGGGCTGGGGAATTGCTGATCCTGCCGACCGCTGGACAGACAGGCTGGCGGCGCTGCTCGGCGAGGGCAGCGCCCTGATCAATCTCGGTGATCCCGGCGCTGCGACGCCGCGCGCGCTCCAGCATTTGCAGGACTATCCACTGCAAACACCCGATGTAGTGATCTGGCAGTATTATCTGAACGATATCGACGACGCCGCGCTGAGCATCGGGCTTGATCCCGGCCTGAATCCGCTGGAAGGCATGCCGTCATGGGCGCAGGAGTCGTATTTGGGCAATTTCGTCTACTGGCGGCTGGCCAATCCGCAGATGCGCGGCACGAGTACGTATATCGAGTGGCTGTTTTCGATGTTCGATCACAGCGTCGTGTGGGAGATTCACGCGCGGCAGCTCAACGCCGTGATCGATCAGGTCGAGGCGATGGGCGCAGATCTGATCGTGGTCATCTTCCCGGACATGCTGCGCCCCGCAGACAGTATTCCCTACGTCGATCGGGTGGCTCAGGTCTTTGAGGCGCGCGGCTATGGTGACGCGGTGACCAAACTGTTTGATGCCGCTGAAGCCATGCCGCTGCTGGAACGGATCGTCTCGCCAAGAGATGCGCATCCGAGCGCCGCCTTTTCCGCGCTGGTCGCGCAGATGCTCTACGAGCAGCACTTTGCCGGGGATGCCGCATGACCCTGCGCCGCGCCGCGCTGATCGTCGGCTTTTATGGCGGGCTGGCGCTGCTGGCGCTGTATCATCCGTTGTTTCATCTGCCGGATTTTGTGCCCACTGTCCCGGATGGTTCCGTCAGCGATTATTATCACTTTCACTGGAATTACTGGTGGATTCGTCATGCGCTGACGCACGGTTTGCCTGTCTACCAGACCGAATATGTGATGGCTCCGTTCGTCAACAGTCTGGCGCTGCATACGCTGACGCCGTTCTGGTATCCCGTCTGGGCGTTGATCGAGCCGATCCTGGGCACATCGGCGGCGGTACTGGCGATCATGGCATCGTCGTATACGCTGGCCGGCGTGACGTTCTATGCGCTGCTGCGGGCGGAGGGCGTGCGCGTCAGCCTGGCGCTGCTCGGCGGGGCGCTGCTCGAACTTTCGCCGATGCTTACCAACGGCGTCTACTGGACAAACCTCAACATCATGGGTTGGTTCTGGCTGCCGCTCCTGCTGCTGACGTGGCGCACGCTGGTTCAGTCTTCGAGTCCCTGGCCGTGGGCGGTGCTGCTCGGCGTCACAGTCTGGGCGATGCTGCTCACCGATGTGCAGTATGCCGTTTTCGCCAGCTTTCTTGTTGTCCCGTATGGCTTGTGGACGCTGATCCGCCCTGGTCGGCACAGCCGTGCCCGCCTGATCGGCTGTGCCGGCCTTGCGCTGATCATCGCGCTGCTCCTGCTGACCGCCGCCGGACCGCTGATTCCGCTGCTGGAGTACGATCGCAGCGGGCTGGCGAACACCCCGGCTGATCGCGCCGTCGCCATCCCATTTCCGCAGTGCTATATCTGGCATTGTGACGAAGCCAACCCGGTTGGCGCTGTGCTGCTGCCGCTGCTGGCGATCGCCCTGATCGTCAGCCTGCGTTTGCGGGGGGATCCGCGCCTGCCTCGCCGCCGCTGGTTATGGCTGGCGCTGTTCGCCGCGCCGTTCGTGCTGTCGATGGGCGCGTCGATCACGGTGTTTGGCGTCACACTTTCACTGCCGTATCAGATCTTCCACGATCTGCTTGGCGGGATGTTTCGCTATCCCGAACGGCTGGCTCCCGTCTTTCTGATCCCGGCTGTCCTTTTCATCGCGCAGACATTCTCTCCGCTGATCGCGTCTCGCCATGCGCGCTGGATCGCGCCGCTGGTGCTGTTGGTCGCCATCGCCGACGCCCGCCTGCTGGAACCGATCCCGGTCGCGCCGCTGCCGCCGCATTACACCTTCTATGATCGGATGGCTGCCGAGCCGGAGACGTATGTCATCGTCGATGTGCCGACGGCGGGCATGTCTGGAGAAGGGCTGGTGGGTGAGGCGCGCTTCCCCACGACGCAGTTTGCCGCGCTCTGGCATGGGCAGCGTGTGGTCAACGGGCATATCTCGCGCATCAACACCTTCAACTTCATGTACATGCGTGATGGCGACCCGATGATGTCCTGGCTTGGTCAGCGTCGTGACCTGGAGCCGGGCGCGGTGGCGGCGCAGATGCGCGAGCGCATCCCGCTGTGGCCGATCGGCTACTTCGTCATCCATCAGAATTTCATCCGGCGGGACGGCGGAACCCTGGAAGAGATTTTCGCTTTTTTCAACCAGCAGCCCGATCTCGTGTGCCCGGTCTGGGTGGAGGGCGATGCAGTCGTCTACCGCACCACATGGCATCCGTCCGGCTGCCCGCCGCGCACGCCCTCGCAGACCCCGGACGGCGCTTACGTGATCGATATCGGCGCTCCGGAAGATGTGCGCTATCTGGGGCAGGGCTGGCACGCGCCGGAAACGGTCGCAGGGGTGACTCTGCGTTGGGCGGGCGCGGCGTCGCAGGCTGACCTGTACCTCGATCTGCCGCCAGATCCGTATCGCGTGACGATCAGCGCACAGTCCTACACCGAGACACGGACAGTGCGCCTGCTGGTCAATGGGGTGGAAACAGGCGAACCCCTGACGATCGCGCCGGATGCGCTGAATGCGTACACGGTGGATATGCCGCAGGCGGCGCTTGGCGATGGACGCCATGTTCGCCTGACGCTGGCTTATGATGCGGCTCTCTCCCCCTCTGCGATCAGCGAAAGCGCAGATTCGCGGCTTTTGGCGCTTGCAGTGGAACGGCTCACACTTCAGCCGATCCGTTAGGAATCGGTGAATCTTCCTGCCAGTTTTCGGGGTGGCTTGGGTATACTCCATGCCACGATCTTTCAGAATGTAACGGTTTTCATAGGGTGCTGCCGGAAATGGAATCGAACGGATGGCAACGGCGGTTTTGATGCCCCGCCAGGGGCAGACGGTTGAAAGCTGCATCATCGCGAGCTGGAAAAAGAATATTGGCGACACTGTTTCGGCGGGCGATGTGCTTTGCGAGGTCGAGACGGACAAGGCACTGGTGGAGGTCGAAAGCCCGGCGGACGGCATTCTGCTGGCACAGTTTTTTGCTGTCGGTGACGATGTCCCCGTGATGACCACGATCGCGGCGATCGGCGAAGCTGGTGAGGATGTCAGCGCGCTTGCGCCGGGTGGCAGCGCTGCGACGCAGACCGCGCCGCCTGTCAGCGGAGATGCTTCCAGCCCACAGACAGAAACCGCCCCTGCGCCGCCGGCTCACGACAAGGGCGATACCACCGCACTGCGAGCCAGCCCGCGGGCGCGCCAGCTCGCCGGGCAGCGCGGCGTCGATCTCGCGCCCATCACTGGCACAGGCCCCCGTGGGCGCATCATCGAGCGCGACGTGATCGCGGCGCTCAGCCGTCAGCCCCGCCTGACTCCGCTGGCGCGTGCGATGGTCGAGAGCGGCGAATTTACCCCACCAGATGGAGGTTCCGGCAGCGGCATTCGCGGGCAGATCACCAAGCGCGATCTGCTGCCCGCCGCCGAGTCTGCCGTGCCAGCGAGTCTGCCACCCTCCGACGAGGTGACAGCGATCCCGCTCCGGGGACCGCGCAGGGTGATCGCAGAGCGGATGCTGAACTCCCTCCAGACGACGGCGCAGCTTACGCTGAATGCCTATGCCGATGCGCGGGCGCTGCGGGCATTCCGGCAGCGGCTGAAAATCAGCGACGAAGCGCTCGGTTTGCAGAAGGTGACGATCAACGATCTGGTGCATTATGCCGTCGTTCGCGCCTTGCAGCAGCACGCAGATCTCAACGCCACGCTTGAAAGCGAGACGATTTACCAGCATCGACGTGTTCATCTCGGCTTTGCTGTGGATACGCCGCGTGGGCTGATCGTGCCCGTGATCCGGGATGCGCAGACCCTCAGCCTGAAGCAGCTTGCCGAACGCGCCGCCGCGCTCGCCGCTGCCGCGCAGACCGGCAAAATAGCGCCGGATGATCTTTCAGGCGGCACGTTCACGGTGAGCAATCTTGGCAGCTTTGGGATCGAAAACTTCACGCCGGTGCTCAACCCGCCGCAGGTCGCCATCCTCGGCGTCGGCAATATCAGCCTGAAACCAGTTGAAACCGCGAGCGGAGATGTCGAATTTATCCCTCATCTCGGCTTGTCCCTGACCGTCGATCACCGCGCAGTGGACGGCGCGCCCGGTGCGCGCTTTCTGCAGACGCTGGTGCGGTTGATCGCCCAATACGATCTTTTGTGGGCGCTGTAGCGCTCATTGGCATGCAGAGGTGATGAATGACCAAGGCAATCCTGATCGACCCGGCGGATCAGCGGCGCAGAACGCAGCTTGAGTCGCCGCCTGTCCCTGTCAATGCATATATCAGCGATCCGGCAGCGGAAGCGGAGAAATATGGCTCCGAGAACCTTGTGCGGATGTACCGCGATATGGTCTACATTCGCGAATTCGAGACGATGCTCGACAGGATCAAGCGCGAAGGCAGCTATGAGGGCATCGAATACAATCACAAGGGGCCTGCGCATCTGTCGATCGGGCAGGAGAGCACCGCTGTCGGCATGATGTATCCGCTTGAAGCTGAGGATTTTATCTTCGGCTCGCATCGCAGTCACGGCGAGATCCTCGCCAAGAGTCTGGTCGCCATCCATAAGATGACCGAGGATCAGCTCATGGCGATCATGCAGGATTACATGGGCGGCGCGGCGCTGAAAGTGGTTGAGACGTTCACCAGGACGAACGTCAGGGATCTCGCCATCAACTATGTGCTGTATGGCGCGCTGGCAGAAATTTTCGGCCGCGAAAACGGCTTCAACAAGGGGATGGGCGGCTCGATGCATGCTTTCTTCCCTCCGTTCGGCATCATGCCGAACAATGCCATCGTCGGCGGCTCGGCAGATATCGCGGTCGGCTCGGCGCTGTTCAAGCGCGTCAACCGCAAGCCGGGCATCGTGATCGCCAATATCGGCGATGCTTCGATGGGCTGCGGCCCGGTGTGGGAAGCGATGATGTTCGCGGCGATGGATCAGTACGTCCGGCTGTGGGATCGCGAGATCGGCGGACGGCCGCCCATGCTCTTCAACTTCATCAACAATTTTTATGGCATGGGTGGGCAGCCGCAGGGCGAAACGATGGGCTTCGACATGCTGGCGCGCGTCGGGCTGGGGGTCAATCCTCAGGCGATGCATGCTGAGCGTGTGGACGGTTACAATCCGCTGGCAGTAGCCGACGCCATCGAACGCAAGCGGAGCATCCTCGAAAGCGGGCAGGGGCCTGTGCTGCTGGATACCATCACCTATCGCTTCAGTGGGCATTCGCCGTCGGATGCTTCTGCCTACCGTGAACGCAGCGAGATCGATCTGTGGCGTGAGCAGGACGCCATTGCCAGCTTCCGCCATTATCTGCTTGTGAATGGTCATGCCACTGAGACGGCGCTGGATACCTATACCGATGACATTGTCAGCCGCCTGCGCGAAGTGCTCAGAGCAGCGATCTCGCTCGACATTTCGCCGCGTCTCAGCCTGAAGACAGACAGCATCGGCGGGCTGATGTTCTCGAATAACTACCGCGAGCGCATGGCAGAGGGTGAGCCGCACGTCTTGCAGACGAAGGCAGAAAGCCGCCTCAGCCAGACGCTGGCAAAGTACCGGTTTGGGGTGGACGGCGAAGGCAAACCGCTGCCCAAGCTGAAATCGCTGACGTTTGCCGAGGCGATCTTCGAGGCGATGATTCACCGCTTTTACGAAGACCCGACCATGATCGCTTTCGGCGAGGAAAATCGGGACTGGGGCGGCGCGTTCGGCGCGTATCGCGGCTTGACGGAAGCCCTGCCGTATCATCGCCTGTTCAACTCGCCTATCAGCGAAGCCGCCATCGTGGGGGCGGCGGTCGGCTATGCCCTGAGCGGCGGCCGTGTCGTTGCTGAGCTGATGTACTGCGATTTTATGGGGCGTGCCGGAGACGAAATCTTTAACCAGATGGCAAAATGGCAGTCGATGAGCGGCGGCCTGCTGGAAATGCCGCTGGTTCTGCGCGTCAGCGTCGGCTCAAAGTATGGCGCGCAGCACTCGCAGGACTGGTCATCGCTGGTGGCACATATCCCCGGTCTGAAAGTCTTCTTCCCGGCAACACCCTATGATGCCAAGGGGATGCTCAATCTGGCGCTGCGCGGAACGGATCCCGTGATCTTCTTCGAGAGCCAGCGGCTGTATGCCGAGCCGGAGATCCTGGTTACGGAGGGCGTGCCGGCGGACTACTACGAAGTGCCGCTGGGCGAGCCTGTGATCCGCCGCGCCGGAAGCGATATGACGCTGCTGACGATCGGCGCAACGCTTTACCGCGCTCTGGAAGCTGCCGACGCCCTGCGCGACAGGTACGGGTTGTCTGCCGAAGTGATCGACGCCCGTTTCATCAATCCGCTCAACCTGGAGCCGATCCTCAACTCGGTGCGCAGGACAGGACGCATCGTACTCGCGAGTGATGCCACCGAACGCGGTTCGTTCCTGCATACGCTGGCTTCCCAGATCGGCCGGCTGGCTTTCGATGCGCTGGATGCCCCGCCCGTTGTGGTCGGCGCGCGCAACTGGATCACGCCGCCCGCTGAAATGGAAGACTCCTTCTTCCCACAGAAGGAATGGATCCTTGATGCCATTCACGAGGCTATCCTGCCGCTGCCCGGTCATGAGATGACCACCGATCAGAGCGATGATGAGGTGCTGCGGCGGTACAGGCTGGGGGTCTGAGCGCGCATCAGGTTTCAAAGGGATCCGGGCTGGTTTTAAACTTACAGCGGGCACTGCTGCCATGCCCGTTCAAACGGAGTCACAGCATCCTTCTCTCTGTTTCGGGGTTACTATGAATGCAGATTTCGCCCTGTCTCTTAGAGGAGAGCTTGCGCTATGAGCACGCGCCCTGAACATGAGGGCTTGCAATTCTATACGGCAGACTGGGGCACGTGGACGCGCCGGGTAGCGGCGATCGGGCTGATCATTGCCGGGGTTTATGCGGTATCGCTGCTGGGCCCCGTGTTTTCGACCACTGTGCTGGCGGTCCTGCTGGCATTTGCGCTCTTTTATCCGGTGCGTGCTGTTGTGCTGGTGCTGCGGCTGCCGTATGCGCTGTCGGTCCTGCTCGTCTTCGTGATCTACATCTTCATCGTGGTTTTTGTCGTGCTCGGCCTGTCTGGCACGGTCATCACCTTTCTGATCACACTGACTCAGCAGGCGCTGGAACGGCTGAGCGATGTGCTGCTCTACCTGCGCACATGGCAGCCCGGTGATACGCCGTTCCTTGATCCATCTGGCAGTCCGCTGCAAATTGATTTCATCCTCGAACCCTTGTCCGGGCTGGTGAGGAGCCTGACGCCCGATGCGGTGGACAGCTCCGAGGCGGTCAGCGGGTTTGCCAGCCTTCTCAATTACAACCCATCCGCCTTCAACGTCGGCGCGCTCAATATCGGCGGCCTGAACCTGACCAGCCTGTTTGGCACGCTGTCCGGGACGGTGGGCGGGGCGCTCGGCACGGTCAGCGGGGCGCTCGGCACGGTCAGCGGGGCGGTCGGCAATTTCGTGCTGGTTCACTTCCTGGCGCTGCTGTTCATGCTGGAGATCCCGCGTATGTTCAAGGCGGGTATCGACGCTACCGCCGAGGAATATCGCCGGGAAATGGCGATCCTGGCATCGCGGATCGCGGCGGTCTGGACGGGCTTCTTCAGAAGCCAGTTGTTCATCTCGACGATGGTTGGCGTGTTCACGTGGTTGCAGTTCTCGCTGATGGGGGTTCCCGGCGCAGTTGTGGTCGGGCTGACTACGGGCTTCGTCTCGCTCATCCCCCTGCTCGGCGGGCTGTTCTCGCTGTTCCCCATCGCGCTCGTCCCCCTCTTTCAGGGTTCGACAGTGTTCGTCGATATGCCGAATGGCACGCTGATGCTGCTGGTGCTGGTGATCAATTTCATCTTCCAGCAGGTGATCTGGAATCTGGTTGCGCCGATGATCACCGGGGATGCGGTCAAACTGCCGGTTCCGGTCATCATCCTTGGCTTGTTCGTCGGCACAAGCATTGCCGGGGTTCTGGGGGCGCTGCTGGCCGCGCCGGTTCTGGGCATCCTGCGCGTAATCGTGGACTATATCATCCGCAAGATACGCGGCGGCGATCCTTATCCCGGTGAGGAAATGCCCGCTTTCATGACACGGGGACTTTTCCGCGAATTGGTTCAGGAGCTTGAGAACCGCGAGGAAAAGGTTAAGATTGAGGAGCAGGTACGCCGGATGACGCTGGAAGCCAAACGGCTGGACGCTGAACTCAAGGCGCGTTCGCAGTCCGAAGGCAGCAGCAAGCCGGATACCGAGACCAAACCCGTATCCTGAAAGCGAGCTTATGCGCAGTTACTTTCTTCTTCTGAGGGATAACCCTCATTATTTTCGCTTGTGGAGCGCCCAGGCGATCAGCCTGATCGGCGACTGGTTCAACACGATCGTCCTCGCGGCGCTGGTGGCGCGCTACAGCGAAGGTTCTGGCTGGGCGATCAGCGCGCTGCTGCTGTCGCGCTTTTTGCCCCCGCTGATCGTCAGCCCTCTGGCTGGCGTGCTGCTCGACCGATTCGACCGCAAGAAAATGCTGATCATCAGCGATCTGCTGCGCGCCGTGATCGTGCTCGGCTTCCTGCTCGTGCGCTCTGCCGATATGCTCTGGCTGGTATATGTGCTGACGATCATCCAGTTCAGCCTGAGTGCCGTCTTCGAGCCGGGACGTTCGGCGCTGCTTCCCAGCGTCGTCCGCCGAGAAGATCTCGTCCGCGCCAACATTCTCGGCAGCATCACCTGGTCGGTCATGCTGGCAATTGGCGGCGCGCTCGGCGGCATCGTCGCCACGCTGTTCGGCACAGAAGTCGCTTTGCTGATCGACTCGGCGACGTTCGTTCTGTCCGCGATTTTCATCATGGGTATTCGCCTGTCCCCGCCGCAGAATGCCCCTGAGCCTGCCGCTGAGCGCAGTGGGCGTATCGGGATACAGGATTACATCGAAGGGCTGCGTTATGCCCGGCGGAATCCCTCTACTGCTGCCATCCTGCTGATCAAGTTTGGGGGCAATTTCGGCAATATCGACGCGATCATGATCGTGTATGCCACAACCTTGTTTGTGATCGGGGATGATGGCTCTGGCGCGCTTGGCATCTTCTGGAGCGTGTTCGGCATCGGCGCGATTTTGGGTCCGCTGCTGCTGAATTATTTCAATGACGGCTCGGTGCGCGTGATGCGCCGGCTGATCCTCGCCGGTTATCTGCTGATCACGGTGGGCTGGCTGGCGATGGGCGCAGCGCCGACGCTGCTGATCGCTGCTTTTGCTATCGGCGTCAAGGCAATGGGCGGCAGCGTCTACTGGACGTACAGCTCTGCTATCCTTCAGAAGACTGTTCCCGATCAGTATCTCGGCCGGATCTTCTCGCTCGATATGGCGGGCTTCCAGCTTGCGACCGTTGCCAGTGTCGTGCTGACCGGCTGGGCGCTGGAGACCTTTGGCTCCGGGCAGATCCGCGCTATCGTCTACGTGACTGCCGCCGCCAGCCTGATCCCGCTCGTGCTGTGGGGGATCGCGCTGCCGTACCTGGAGCGTATGGATGCGCGCCAGACTGTGCCTCAGCCGACGGCGTAACCGTCCTCATGAAATGAGCAATGTATGATCGATCTCATCAAAACGATACTGCTTGGCATCGTTGAGGGAATTACCGAGTTCCTGCCGATTTCATCAACCGGTCACCTGATTGTTGCCGCAGCGCTGCTCGATTTCACCGGCGCTCGTCAGGAAACATTCGTCATCTTCATCCAGCTTGGGGCTGTGGTCGCTGTCGTACTTTTCTACTGGCGCGATCTTCTCCAGCAGATCCGGACGGTGCGCTCGGATCACGGAGTGCAGCAGCTCTGGCTCGGTGTGCTGATCGCGTTTCTTCCGGCGGCGGTGGTGGGTGTCCTGCTGCGCGGGGTCATCAAGTCCGTGCTGTTCACGCCGGTCACCGTGGCTGTCTCGCTGATCGTCGGCGGGATCGTGCTGATCGCGCTGGAACGCCGGCTTCAGACGGGCGCGTCTGCCCAAGCTGAGACTGCTGCGCCGATCCCGGTCATCAGCCTGCGCCAGGCAGTCGTGATCGGCGCTGCGCAGACCCTGGCACTGATTCCCGGTGTTTCTCGCGCGGCATCTTCCATCATTGGCGGCATGCTCTCCGGCCTGTCGCGCCCCGCTGCCACACGGTTTTCGTTCTATCTCGCCATCCCGACGCTGGGGCTGGCCACTATCGCCGATCTGGTACTCAGCCTGGATGAGCTGAACAGCTCTGATCTGTTCTATCTGCTGATCGGGGCGATCGTCTCTGGAGTCGTGGCAGGGTTTGCGATCCGGTGGCTGCTTCGTTATATTGAACGTCATACATTCGTGCCGTTTGGTATCTACAGGATTGGGGCGGGTGTTGTCATCCTCCTTCTGGCCGCGCTCTCCGTCATCTGAAAAAAGGGGATGTTAACCATTAAGGTGAGGGATCGTCGTTATAATATTCTTTAGTTTATATCGACTTTCTGAACCTCCTCTCGGTTAGTTTGGCGTGAACGAGCCTCGCATGATGCCGGTGCACATGATCGCCCCCTTAATTCTGATTGACGACGCGGATGAACAGCGCCGTCAGGGGATCGTGTCTACGCTTGAGGCGGAAGGCTACGATGTTCAGTCCGTTGAAACTGATCGCATGCTGGACGTGGTTCGGACGCGGCTTCCCTCACTGATCATTCTCGGCACGATTTCCGCGCCCGCCTCGGCATTTGAGCTTTGCAGCCAGATTCGCGGTCATCCCGAACGAAATATCCGTCGTGTGCCTGTCATCATGATTGTGGACGGCAGCGACTCGTCCGAACTCGATCGCGTCTTTGACGCGGGCGCAACCGATTACGTGCGCCTGCCGCTGCACATTCCCACGCTGATACTGCGAGTGCGCCGGATCATCGAAGCCAGTTTTGCCCAGAAGGTTGAAGCTGCGGAGCGCAAGCAGCGCATCCTGGCAGAGGCGCTGCGCGACACGGCAGCGGTGCTGGCGCGGACGTTCAACCCGCATGATGTGATGGGCGCTATCCTCGAAACCGTCGGTCGCGTCGTTTCTCACCGCCTCGCCAACATCATGCTCATCGATGACGGGCAGGTGACCATGCGCTATCAGCGCGGCTATACGGCTGAACAGGAACGCGCCATGATCGCCCTCCGCTTTTCAGTGGACGACAAGCCGTTCTGCGACACGATACGGACGGGCAAGCCCTATGTCAGCCCGGCAGTCCACGCAGAGGGTTTCTGGCGGGATATTCCCGAACTGGAGTGGATCGAGTCGTACATTTCCACGCCGATCCGCGCCTACGATCAGGTGATCGGCTTCCTCAACCTGTATGCGGACATGCAGAATGCTTTTACAGCAGAAGATGCCGATCATCTTCAGGCCTTTGCCGATCAGGCAGCCATCGCCATTGAAAATGCTCAGCTCTATGACGCCATCTCTCGCGATGCCGCGGAGATGCGCTCCCTTCACCGGGCGACCTCATTTCTCTTTTCGACCAATACCTTTACATCGGGCAATATGCTCGATATCGGCGCGCGCATTGCCCAGGCGATCGTGCGCGAATTTCCACGGGTGAACGCCGCGGTTTACATGATCGATCCCGGCGCTTCCATTCTGACCCAGATGGCAAGCGGCGGATGGATTGAGCTTGAGGCGCAGCGTGTCGTCCCGCTCACGCCCGGATCGGTTTACTACCAAGCCGTGATGGAAGGCGAGATCACCGTTCGGGCAGACCTCAATGATGCAACCCGTGATCCGCTGCTGGATTCACGCACCCGCGCGCATGCCCTGATCCCTCTGGTGGGTATGGGCACACGGCAAACCGTGGGGCTGCTCGATCTTCAAAGCCGTGAGCCGAACGCTTTTACTGA
>SZPD01000105.1 GCA_030263515.1 Anaerolineae bacterium CFX9
GTGATCGCTGACGAGTATGTCGATCGCGAGTTCGGAACCGGCGCGCTCAAGGTGACGCCGGGGCATGATTTCAATGACTATGAACTGGCGCGCCGGCACGATCTGCCGCTGGTGAACATCCTGAACAAGGACGCTACCATCAATGAGAACGGCGGTCCCTACCGAGGACTGGACCGCTTCGAGTGCAGGGAAAAGCTCTGGGCAGATATGGAAGCTCAGGGGCTGACTATTCGTGTCGAGGATCACAAAATGGTCGTCCCTCGCGCTCAGCGCGGCGGCGAGATTGTTGAGCCGATGATCAGCACACAGTGGTTTGTGAAAATCCAGCCGCTGGCTGAAAAAGCCATTGCCGCAGTCCGTGATGGCAGCATCCGCATTATCCCGGAACGCTTCGAGAAAACCTACTTCCACTGGCTGGAGAATATTGAGGACTGGTGCATCAGCCGCCAGCTCTGGTGGGGGCATCGCATTCCCGCCTGGCACGCACCTGATGGAGAGGTGTTCGTCGGCAGGACGCCGCCCAATGATGGACGGCGCTGGACAGAAGACGAAGACGTGCTGGACACATGGTTCAGCAGCGGATTATGGCCGTTCAGTACGCTGGGCTGGCCAGAAGATACGCCGGATATGCAGCGCTTCTACCCGACCAGCGTGATGGAAACCGGCTATGACATTCTGTTCTTCTGGGTGGCGCGCATGATCATGCTGGGGCTTTGGTTCACCGATCGTCCCCCCTTCCACACGGTTTATCTGCACGGTCTGGTGCGCGATAAACACGGTCGCAAGATCAGCAAGACGCTCGGCAATGTCATCGATCCGCTCGACCTGATCGAAAAGTATGGCACTGATCCGCTCCGGCTTGCGTTGGTCACCGGCAGTTCACCGGGAAACGACATCAATCTCGATACCGGTCGGGTTGAGCGGAACTGGCGCTTTGTCAACAAGATCTGGCAGATGTCCAATTTTGTGCTGCAAAATCTTGAGGGCGAAGCGGATTTCTCACCGCCAGACAGGTCTCGGCTTGACCTCCCCTCTCGCTGGATTCTGAGCCGCCTGAATCGCCTTGTCATGACCGTTCAGCGTCTGTTTGACAGTTTTCAGTTTGGTGAAGCCGCGCGTCAGCTTGATGATTTTCTGTGGGGCGAGTTTGCCGATTGGTATATCGAGATCAGCAAGTCTCCGCTTTACAACGGCACGGATGAAGATAAGCGTTCAGCGCGCCGGGTGCTGCTGCATGTCCTCGATACGAGCTTACGGCTTCTTCATCCCTATATGCCGTTTGTAACTGAGGAGCTTTGGCGATACCTTCCCAAACACGCCGATCGCGGCGAAGCGCTGATCATTGCGTCTTGGCCCAAAGCAGATGCGAGCTGCATCGACGATGAGAGCGAACGGGTGATGTCCATCCTGATCGATCTGATTCGCGGGGTGCGCAATGTCAGAGATCAGTATGGCGTGGAACCGGGACGGAAAATATCAGCGCTGGCAGCCGCAGGCGAAACCGGTCATCTGCTCAGATCACATGCCCATCTGTTTGCCCGGCTCTGCAACATTCACGATCTCAGGCTGTTGGGAGAGGCTGAAGAAGCACCTGCAAATTCGGCTTCTGTCATCGTGGCTGATGTCACGCTGTATCTGCCGTTGGCAGACTTCATCGACGTGGATGCAGAATGCAGCCGTCTGACTAAGGAACTCGCCCGGTTAAATGAGATGATCGCCCGGTCTGAAGCGACCCTCGCCAACGAGCAGTTCATCAACCGTGCCCGCCCGGAAATTGTCGAAAAGGAACGCGCAAAGCTGGCGGAAATGCGCGCAGGCAGCGCTCAGGTGCAGGAACGCCTGGCACAGTTGTGCAGCTAAGCCCACACAAACACCGGGGCGCGAATGCTCTTTTTCGTGCCCCGGATTCTTCCCGATCATGACCGATCAGAATCGCCAGATCGCCGCTGTCTGAGAAAAATGACGCGCCCTGCCTCCTGTGCAGCGCGGCGCACGGCAAAGTCCGGATCGTTTTCGTAAATGGCGCGCAGCCTGTCCAGCGCATCCGGATCGCCTAGCTGCTGAAGTTCCTGAATGGACTTCAGCCGAACATCCGGATTTTTGTCATTCAGGCGCGCCAGATGGTAGGCAACCAGCTTTTTCTCGACTGTCATCGGTGTCTCTCGCTTCGCACTGAATACAATTCCCGTGTCATTATAACCTCATCCATGAAGCAAGCGATTAGCCACCGGATCTGTAATGCACCCTCACACCCGTTTGGGCGTGCCCGCTATAATGTCACTGTCAGTTCGTCCGATTTTCGGTGAGTTGCATTGACACAGCTTTTCAAGGTTTGCCCAATTTGCGGAACCCACGCAGCCAAAGATGCTGCTTTCTGCTCCACGTGTGGCCATTCTCTCAGGGATACAGGTCTCAGCAGGGGGAAGCTCTCAGCGTCAGCCGGGCGCGGATATGATCGCCGATTTGGAGAAACAGACCTGCTTGAAAGCGACAGCCCGCGCACGGCCGGCATGCTTCTGCTCAGCATTGCCATGTTCGGTGTGGTCATCGTTTGTGTGGCAGCAGTTGCCTTGACAGGGATTCAGTTGATGGGGTCATCTCCCGCCATCGTGACAACGCCCTCTCTTGCCGCGGCGATCCCGATGGATGAAACGTCACAGGCTCCTCTGCTAGCTCCCACGGCAGCGGGTGCGGGTTCCGATCTTGTGCTTGCCACCAACACGCCGCGTCCAACTATGCAGCTCGCCACAGTGACCCCTGCGCCACCGACAGATACGCCAACGCCGACGCCGGGTCCCTGCACCCGCCAGGTGCAGAGCGGCGATGACCTGATCACGCTCGCCTATGGGTGTGGGCATCGCAGTCTGGATATCATTCCGGTTATTCTGGAGATGAATGGTCTGGAGTCCCCAGAACGCATCATCGTAGGGCAGCAGATACTCATCCCATGGCCAACGCCCACACCCGATCCGAATGCATCTGCTGATCAGTCAGTGGCTGTAGCAATGGCGGCAGGCGACAATGCGCGCGAAATGATGGCTGCTGCCCAGCCTGAGGCGGCAGCTCCGGCTGACACACCTGAACCCACCCCCAGACCTACCGAGACCCTTCTGCCCGGTATCATGTGGCATGTGGTTCAGCCGAACGAGAGCATGGTCAGCATCGCCTTCCAGTACAACACCAACGCAGAAGTGTTATCGCAGCTTAATCCTGAAGTCGCTTTCTCTCAGTGCGACTTCGGTTCACCCACAGGCGGGCCCCGCTGCACGGTACTTCTGGGACAGGGACAGCGAGTGCGCGTCCCTGCGCCAACGCCAACAGCGACTCTTTCACCCACATTATCCGGCAGCGAAACCCCAACGCCAACAGCGACGCCGACCTTCAACGCGCCGAACGCGCTCGGACCTAACGATCGTGCGCTCTTCCTGCGGGATGACCTGATCACGCTGCGCTGGGTGACGACGGGCGCGCTGGCAACGCGCGATGTCTACCGCATCACCGTGATCGACCAGACGATCGGAACGACCTATCAGGCAGATACCCGTGAGCTTTATTTCATCGTCCCCACAGAATGGCAGGGGCGTGACAGTCGTATTCATACCTATGAATGGACGATCAGCGTGATCGATCTCAACAATCCGGACCAGCCCATTTTCGTGACTGAGCCGCGTACCTTCTCCTGGGAAGCCCGTGGAGTGAGAAACTAAGCATGCCTCTGAAAACAGCAGTTTTACTTGGACTTTGTGCGGCGCTTTCTCTTGCTGCCTGCCAGCTTGGAGTGCCTGAGGGTGGCCCAACACCAACCGTCGGGATCGCTGTGACGGATACCCCCGAAACCCTGCCGACAGCCTCGCCAACCGTGGTAACCGCCATGCCCACGCTGCCGCTCGTACCACAACTGGAAAGTCCGACCCCTACTTATACGCCGGGGCCGCCGACTGAAACGTTTACTCCCAGCCCGACTCCCGGTCCTTTCGAATATGTGATCCAGCAGAACGACACGCTGATCTACATCCTGCGGCAGTTTGGCTATACCGAACTGAATGTCATCAACGATGTGCTGGCGCTCAACCCACTGCTGACCAGCCCGGACCGGCTGCCACCGCCCGGATCGACTATACTCATTCCCCGCCCCAGCCCGACGGTGACCCCGGAAGGTTACGATCTGACACTCGCCGTCCTTCCTCCGCAGATGGTGGTTGCGTCGGTGTCAGAAAATGCAGAAATCATTCAGGTGCCGATCCGTGAGGGAGAGACGATTCTCGGTGTTGCGGCGCAGAACTCCACCACGCTCGTCGTCCTGGCCACCCTGAATCCGCAGCTCGGTTTCTTTGGCTGCGATTTCCGCAACCCCAGCGGCGGACCCGATTGCAATGTCTCGCTTCAGGTGGGCGAGCTGGTTAATGTGCCCGCGCTCACCCCAACCCCCACCCTGTCACCGACTTTTTCCGGCCGAGAGACGGCCACGCCCACACCCACCTATCCGCCGCCTGCTATGGTGTTCCCCCCCATGAACGCCAGCGCTTCTGCGCGAACTTTCCTGCTCCAGTGGGTCAGCGTTGGCATTCTTGCGCCAGATGAAGTTTATCTGATCCAGATTGAGGATGTCACCGCGGGAACCTCGCATGTCGGCGTGACGCGCAGCACCTCCTATGAGCTGCCTGCGGAGATGATACCCACCGATGGACAGCCTCATACGATCCGCTGGCGTATCAGCGTGGCAGCGCCAAATGCCCAGGGAGCTTACAGGATTATCAGTGGAGAGGCGGAATGGCGGGAATTTCGCTGGGGCTAGATTGAGCGCCTGATACCTTCTTCAGTGGATTCGCCCAAATTCACGCTCTAGCTGCGCACTGCTCATATGGATGAGTGTGGGCCTGCCGTGTGGACAGGTGAGCGGCGATTCACAGCGTTCCAGTTGACGCACCAGCGTCTGCATCTGCTCCATCGTCAGGATCTGACCGGCTTTGACAGCCGCCTGCTTGCAGACGCGAAGGACGATTCTGGCTTCCACAGCAGCCTGACCGGGGATATTCCCGCTCTGCAGGTCTTCAACGATGCTGCCGATCACCTCGACCGGATCCTGATCGGAAAGCATCGCCGGTATTGCGCGGATGACGAAGACGTTCGGACCGAACGGTTCAATGTCGAACCCTAACTGGCTCAGACGTTCCAGATTATCCTCAAGCAGGCGCGCCTCATCCGGCGCTGTCTGGATCGTCTGGGCAGACAGGGTGAACTGCCTCACGAGATCCTTTCGTTCATGCTCGTCCATGAACTTCTCAAAGAGGACTCGTTCATGAGCCGCATGCTGATCGATCAGATACATCCCTGCGGGGCCTTCTGTGACGATGTAACTGGCGGCAATCTGCCCGATCACGCGCAGCATCGGCAGTGAGCGTGGTTTTATGGGCAGGTCGGGAGATGGTTTCTCGATCGCATGCCCGTCAGTTTGTCCGCCCTGAAGGCTGGAGGCGAATTGTCCGGGGCTGTTCAGCTCTATACCGAGGTTGAGCTGCTGCTCATGGCGTTCCGGGTTCCATACAGCCCTCCCCCGATCAGGGTGAAATCCCAGATCGCTTCTGACCTGGTGAACCTGTGCGTTGTCGATCACCGACCGCCTCACCGCGCGCTGCACTGCCGAAAAAACGGCGTCAGCCTCCCGGAATCTGACTTCTGCTTTGGTCGGATGCACATTGACATCGACATCTTCGGGCGGGAGCTGGATCATCAAGACGGCGACGGGAAAGCGCCCGGTCATCAGCAGCGTATGATATGCCTGAATCACGGCATAGGTGAGCGTGCTGTCCTGTATCCAGCGCCCGTTGACAAACAGGGTGATTCGCGAGCGATCCGAGCGGCTGAAGTCAGGCGCAGAGGTATAGCCCTGTACCCGGATCAATCCATGCGTATCATCGACCTCAAACATGTGGCGCGCGTGCTCCAGCCCCAGCGCGCCCATGAGAACATCGAGCAGGTTTCCGCTTCCGTTGCTGCGAAAAACTTCACGCCCATCCTGCTCCAGGATGAAACGGATATCCGGGTATGCCATCGCATAACGCGAAACGATGGATGCGATCTGGCGTTTTTCCGTATTTTCAGATTTCAGGAATTTCAGACGCGCAGGCGTGTTGAAGAAAAGATTTTCAACGGCGATGACAGTCCCGCGCGGCGCGCCGACGGAACGCTTTCTGAGAATTTCACCGGCTGACAGCCGAATGTGTGTCCCTGCCGGGTCTGTCTCATGCCGTGTGGTCATCTCAATGAGGCTGACGGAAGCAATGCTCGCCAGCGCCTCTCCCCGAAAGCCGAGCGTGCGAATGTTGTAGAGATCGCTGGCATCACTCAGTTTGCTGGTTGCGTGGCGGGCAAAGGCGAGTTCCACTTCCTCACTGCGAATGCCAGCGCCATCATCAGAAAGCTGAATTCGTGTTCTGCCATCCCCGCTGATGGCAATATGTATGTTGTGCGCCTGTGCGTCGATCGCGTTTTCAAGCAGTTCCTTGACGACAGAAGCCGGTCGTTCAACAACCTCTCCTGCCGCGATCTGAGCCACGACATCCTGTGTGAGCAAGTGGATTGGCATCTCGGTTTCAGCCGAACTCAGCAGGTCTACTGGGCGACATGCGCCAGGAGATTAGCGCCTTTTAACGGAATGCTGAAGCTGAAGGTACTTCCCTTTCCAACTTCACTCTCTACCCAGGCATCGCCTCCGTGGCGCTGCGCTACGCTGCGCACGATGAACAGCCCCAGTCCACTTCCCTTAATCCGCTTCTGATCGGGTCTCGCAAGGCGCACATGCCTGCGAAACAGCAGCTTCTGATCCTCTTCGCTGATACCGTTGCCGTTATCCCGAACGCTGATCCACACTTCATCCAGCACACGACGAACTGAAACATCGATCTGCCCACCGTTCGGCGTGTATTTGATGGCATTATCCACCAGGTTGATCAGACCGCGTTCGATCATGATGGTATCGACGTTCAGGACGGGGACATCATCTGCAATCCAGACTGACATCGACAGCGCCTGTTTCTCTGCCGGCACAATGTGATTTTGGACGATGCGCGTGGCAACTTCGCCAATGTCTGTGGGTGCGCGCAGCATCTCATAGAACCCTGTTTCCGGGTCAAAGCGGCCCGCATCCTGGATATTCTCGATCAGCGAATGAATCTGCTGGATACCCGCTGCGATCCGGTCTGTGTAATGGAGCTGCTGCTCGGTCAGTTCCCCCGCCATGCCGTCTGCCAGCATTTCGACAAAGCCCTTCATGGAAGTCAGCGGCGACCGCAGATCATGAGACACGATGCGGATAAACTCATGCTGGTTACGTGTCATCGTCGAATAGGCTTCGTTCACCCGCTCATAGCGCACTATAGCTATGGCGCGTGAACAAATGAGGGAAAGCAGGTTCGCCGCCTGCGAGACATAATCCTCAATCTGTTGAACGGCTGAGTCGGGCGTGCTGGCTGGCAGCCAGAGGCGAATTATCCCGATCACGCTGCCTTCATCGCGAAGCCCTGCGTTCAGGATAATGCTGTTGTCATCTCGCACTTTCAGGACTGCCTCGCCTGCCTGGAGCGCAGCTTCTCTCAATACTTCAGAAGGTGTCTTGGTATCTGTATTTGACGAGTCCAGCGAAGGCAGATCGAAAACGGCAAATTCATACCGGGATGATGGCGCAGCTTCCTGAACCCGGCCAATCAGGCGGGTTATTAATGACTGCGTGCTAATATCATGCCAGGGAGAACGAAACAGCTCGCCGAAGTCCATTTTGGATACTTGCCATCACTCTTGCCCGACTTACGATTATAGACGATGCCCCCTTTGCTTGCACCCATGATTCTTTCATGCTAGACTTTTTGGATAAGGGCTACACATCTGTACTCTGACCGATAAATTCAACCCCACCCTAGGCGCCATGGCTGAGAAAATTCTCGTAGTTGATGACGATATTGACAGCCTGAAACTCATTGGCTTGATGCTGCAACGCCACGGTTATGAAGTGGTCATGGCGAATGCAGGTGGACCTGCGCTCACCAAAGCGACGGCAGAGCGCCCTGATCTGATCATCCTCGATGTGATGATGCCCGACATGAGCGGTTACGAAGTCTGCCGCCGCCTGCGCAAGAATGCCGAGACCAAGGGTATTCCGGTGATCATGTTCACCGCCAAGACCCTCATCGACGACAAGGTTGCGGGCTTTGAGGCAGGCGCTGATGACTATCTGACCAAACCTACACATCCCGCCGAGCTTGCCTCGCGCGTTCGCGCCATCCTGGCGCGAAACACCTCACAGCGGCCAGTGACGCTTCACAAGGGATCCACGATCGGTGTTCTGGGCGTCAAAGGCGGTGTTGGAACGACAACGCTCGCGCTGAACATCGCCGCTGCCCGCCATGCCGCCGGGGATGTGCCTGTTGTGACCGATATTCGTCCCGGAATGGGCAGCCTGGGGCTGGCGCTTGGCTTTGGGCGGGCGCATGGGGTAGCCAATCTGCTCACCAAAACACCGGAGGATATGACCCCCAAAGCAATTGAAGCCGAGATCGTTCAGCATACCTCCGGGCTGCGGGCGCTGCTTTCATCGGCGCGACCTCGCGAAGGACAGATCCCCTACAACCCCGAAACTGCCGCAGCTTTGGCGCGCAGCCTTCGCGCGATTGGCAGACCCACCGTGTTCGATCTCGGCAGCGGACTAACTCCCAATACGCTCCGCCTGCAAAAGGAAATGGATCAGTTGATCCTGGTGACCGATCCTCTGCCTCTGACGCTGTCGATGGCGCGCGAGATACTGGTGGAGCTGGAACCCAATCGTCCCGAAGGCACAAAGCTGCATGTGGTTGTCGTCAACCGTGCAGCTTCCGGGGCTCCTCCTTCATGGCACGAAGTTGAGCAGCTTCTGGGGCGTGAAATTCGTGCGGTGATCGGCCTTGCTTCAGAACTTGCGGCGCAGTCTCTTCAGGCAGGTATGCCGGCGGTGATGTATCAGCCGAACGCCATTGTTTCCAGCCAGATGATCAAGCTGGCAGAAGAGCTGAACGTTCGTGTCAAGACGCCGGCAAGCGGAGAAGTTCCTTCTCCTTGAGTACGTGAGCGATGACCGGAGATGCTGACCGAATCAGGGAAATAGCGTCCCTGCTCCGCTACGCTCAGTCAGCAGTGGCTTTCACCGGCGCTGGAATGAGCACTGCTTCAGGTATTCCGGATTTCCGCAGTCCAAAGTCCGGATTGTGGAATAACGTAGACCCGATGGCGGTGGCGAGCATTTACGGTTTCAGGCAAAATCCACGCGCATTTTTTGACTGGGTGTATCCGATCACGGCCGCTGCGGTAAAGGCTCAGCCCAATACTGCGCATCTGGCGCTGGCTCGTCTGGAATCCCTGAATATCATTAAGGCTGTCATCACGCAAAATATTGATATGCTCCATATGAGAGCTGGCAGCAGGCGTATCTATGAGCTGCATGGTCATCTTCGCGAGGCCACATGCACGCACTGTTTTCGTATCTATCCGGGTGAGCCGCTGCTGGAAAAGTTCATGATCGATCGGGAAGTTCCGCGCTGTGCTGACTGTGGCGGTGTCATCAAGCCAAATGTCATCCTGTTTGGCGAGCAGCTGCCGCATGAGGTTTTTCATGGGGCGCAGGATGTTGCAAAGCGGGCTGATATCATGCTGGTATTGGGATCATCTCTCGAAGTGGCCCCCGCCAGCGATTTACCCATGCTGACGTGGAAAAACGGTGGTAAGGTGATCATTGTGAATCTTGAACCGACCCCGCTGGATCGAATTGCAACTGTTGTTGTGCGGCAGGATGTCACAAAGACTGTGCCCGCCTTATTGGAACTTCTGGAGCAGCGGTGATGGCCAATCCTGTCCGGCGTGATATGACGGCAACTGTTGAACAGCTTCTGGCGCGTTATGAACGCATCATCGAGATCAGCCAGCAGCTCAATTCTACGCTCGATCATGTGGCACTGCTCAATCGCATTGTGTCTGCGGCGATGGAGCTGACTTCAAGCGAAGCATCCTCTATTTTGCTGATCGATCCCGCGACCGGGGAACTTCGCTTCGAGCAGGCGTCCAACATGGACGCATCCGAAATGCAGTCGATCATCGTCCCGCTTGAAGGCAGTATCGCTGGCTGGGTGGTCACGCATGGAGAACCCCGCGTCATCGAAAATACGCGGGAAGAACCGGGTTTTTATCGATCGGTGGATGACCAGCTCCAATTCGAGACGAGAAATCTGCTGGCGGTTCCGATGCGCGCGCATAATCGAGTCATTGGTGCGCTGGAAGCTGTCAACAAGCGCGATGGTTACCCATTTAACGCAGAAGACATCAAAACGCTGACCACCCTCGCCGGGCAGGCAGCGATCGCGATCGAGAATGCGCGGCTGTTTCAGCAGAGCGACTTCATGGCAGAGATGGTTCATGAACTGCGGACGCCGCTGGCAGCGCTCAAAACCAGCACTGCCCTGCTGATGCGCCCGAATCTGCCCGATGACAAGCGTATGGATATCATCGCGACGATGCAGGGTGAGACCGATCGCCTCATTCGCATGACCAGCGACTACCTGGATCTGGCGCGGCTTGAATCAGGGCGTGTTCGCCTGGAAGTCAATCCCTTTGAACTGACTCGCCTGATTCATGAAACGATCGATATCATCGCTTCGCAGGCTGAAAGCCGTGGAATTGTCATTCATGTGGAAGCGGAGGATTTTGTCATCAACGGTGATCGGGGGAAGATCAAGCAGGTGCTGCTCAATTTGCTGACAAACGCCGTGAAGTACAACCGCGAAAATGGAGCGATCTACGTTCGCACCGCGCGCAGCAGCCGCCACGACTCGCCGTATGCTGAAATCTCTGTCGCTGATACTGGCTACGGAATCTCCAAAGAGCACCAAAAGCAGATGTTTCAGAAGTTTTTCAGGGCGTCGAATACTTCAGCGATCACAGCAGGAACCGGGCTGGGTCTCGCGATTGCCAAGCATATCGTTGAAGGTCACAATGGTCTCATCTGGATGGACAGTGAACTGGACAGAGGATCGACCTTCGTCTTCACCCTGCCGATTGCATCTCAATGAGGACCTTGAGCCTTCCCGCATCGGCGGCATGCTCGATGGCGCTCACACCTTCATCCAGTGAATAACGCGCCTCGATCATCGAAAGCACATCAACGCGCCCTTCCTTCAGCAGTCGAAGCGCGGCATCGAAAGGTCCGCAGCGGCTGCCAACCACATGCAGTTCCTTCACGGCGACCCAACTGAGATCCACTTCCGGTCTGCCTACATACGTGCTTTTGAGGACAATGGTTCCCCGTGGCTCAACCATGTGGATCGCCTCGGCGATCCCGCCTGCATTTCCCGTACAATCGACCACAATCTGGGCAGAGCCATCTGCCACTTCAGACCGGCTGACGGCATCAATTCCCCAGCGATTGAGCATTTTTGCCTGCTTTTCGCGTCTGATGACGCAGACGAGATGGGCCGTCGTCTGTCGAAGGACCTGCGCACACAGCATACCCAGTTTGCCAGCGCCGATCAGCACAACGCGGTCGCTGGGCTTGACGTGTACCATTTCCAGAATTTGCAAAGCCGCGGCGAGAGGTTCAGTGAATACCGCCTCGTCGTCTGAAACTTCATCTGGCACAACATGCAGATTGCGGGCAGCCAGCGCCAGGTAATCTGCAAAAGCACCATCATGCCGGCGGATGCCTACAGACGCCCGATTGCGACACTGTGTCGGGATGCCGCGCCGGCAGAAATCGCATTCCCCACAGGCAACATTGATTTCGCCAACAACGCGCCTGCCCAGCATATCCGGCTGGCTTCCACTAACCACGTCAGCCACGAACTCATGCCCCGGAATGCCCTTGAAATTGTAATAGCCAGCCATCAGCTCAAGATCAGTGTTGCAGACCCCGGCTTTTCGTATCCTCAGCAGGGCCTGATCGGGTTTTGGCTCAGGTTGGCTGACATCGGTTCTGAGCTGAAGCGTATCAGTATAAACGAGTGCTCGCATGGGTATTTCCAATTAGCTGGAGCTGGCTTCATGCTGTGGCTGGAGCGAAGGCTTACTGAGCTTTCGCAGCAGCGGGATCTCACCTTTTTCCCAGGAGACCAGCAGGGGCACAGCGATAAAAATAGATGAATAGGTTCCACTTACAAGCCCGATGAACAGGATCGCGATGAACTGCTTGATCGACTCGCCGCCAAACAGCAGGATCGCGATCATGATAAAGAAGGCATTCAACTGCGTCGCCAGAGAACGATGCACAGTTTCGAGGATGCTTCGATTGACGATCGTCTCATAGGGTTCGCCGAGATGCTTGGGAATGTTCTCCCGGATACGGTCAAAAAGCACGATCGTATCCTGAACAGAAAAGCCGACGATCGTCAGCAGCGCGGTCAGGAACAGCGCGTCAACTTCCCATCCGAAAAGCAGACCGAACAGCGAGATCACGCCGCACACGACCAACACATCATGCGCCATGGCAAGGATGGCACAAATTCCGTACCGGAATGCTTTTGGCACACGCCGAAAGGCAATCACGATGAACCCGGTGACGACGGCGGTTGCTACCAGCACGGCGATCAATGCAGCCCGCGTGACTTCCTCGCCCACACTGGGTGAAACCTGGTCAACTCGCAGATAGTCACGATCGATTGGAGAAAGCTCATT
>SZPD01000106.1 GCA_030263515.1 Anaerolineae bacterium CFX9
CGTCAGCCCGATGAAGATGCCGAGGATGATCAGCGAGAAGCCTTCTGCCGTCGCCACGATCTGATTGAAGATCGAATGCACGAAGATGGCAAACAGCACCACCAGCGAAATGCGGTTCAGGCGCGTTCGAAAGCCGTAGAAGACGACGCTGCCGCTGATCGCCCCGATCAGGGCGATGTTGAACGTATGCATCAGGCTGACCGAGAACGAACGCGCCACCGCCGTCTGAAAGCCGCTCACGTCCGTTTGCAGTACGTAGAGGAAATTCTCGCAGACGGCAAAGCCCGTGCCGATAGCGAAGCCGTAGGCTGTGCCGTCCACCGGATAGCGGATCATCATCCGGTAGACCATGAAGATGATCAGCAGCGCCTTGACCACTTCTTCGACCACCGGCGCGATGATCAGCGAGATATCGAGGAAGGTGAACTGACCGGTGGCGATCAGCGTCGTCTGGATCACGAAAGCGATGACGAAGGACGCCATGCCCCACAGGAAGGAGATCACCAGCAGCCGAAGACGGCTCACCGCGAAGACTTCGAGTGACCAGATCATATAAAGAAAGACGAGCGGAATGCTCATCGAAAGCAGGACGTTGATGATCGTCTGCACGGTGTTCCGTTACCTTCCCGTCACTGGATGCTATTATAAAGCGAACCTGCTGCATAAATCGGAAAAAGTCATGAAAAATAAGCTGAATTCGATGCGCCTGCTCGAACAACACCAGATTCCGTATGAGGTGATCGAGTTTTCAGATGAACTGCGGGATGCGGAGGTGATCGCGGAAGTGGTCGGCTTGCCGCCCTTCATGGTCTACAAGACGCTGGTTGTTGAGCCTGAACGGGCGGGGGCTAAGCCTTTTCTGGTGATGATCGCGGCTGATCGCAGGCTGGATCTTAAAAAGCTGGCATCCGTCGCAGGGGAAAAGAAGGTGCGTATGGCGTCGCACAGGGATGCAGAAGCGATGACCGGTCTGAAAGTGGGCGGGATCAGCGCGCTGACGCTCACGCATAAACACTGGACGGTCTTTCTCGATCAGCCCGCCATGACCTTGCAGAACATCGTCATCAGCGGCGGTCAGCGCGGCGTTGATCTGCGCGTGCCCACGCAGGCGCTGATCGGTTTGCTGCGTCCCCGGCTGGCGGAGATCAGCCTGCCGCTGGATGACGATGTGTCGTCGTCCTGAATTTTTCTCCTGAGGCGCTGTTTTCAGCGAGAGAGGAACTTCGCCATCTCGAAGTAGGATTCCGTGATCGGGCGAATCTGGCTGATCGCCTCTTCGATCGGGATCGTCCGCATTTCTCTGCCCTGCATGGCGACCATCACACCGCTTTCCCCGGCGAGCATGGCACGCACGGCTTTCACCCCCATGCGTGTTGCCAGCAGACGGTCGAAAGCCGTCGGGCTGCCGCCGCGCTGAATGTGCCCCAGGATAGTCAGCCGGATCTCGAAGCCGACGTTCGGGTTGCCCTTGAGATGTTTTTCGAGATCGACAGCGCGGTAGGGCGCGCCTTCTGCGATCACGGCGATCGCGTGCGATTTGCCGCGGACGTAGGCGTCTTCCAGCGCGGCGGCAACTTCATCCATCGTTGGCGCGCGCTCAGGCGTCACAACGATCTCTGCGCCGCCCAGAATGCTGCCCATCAGCGCCAGATAGCCGCAGTTGCGACCCATCACCTCGATCAGGAAGGCGCGCTGGTGAGAAGTTGCTGTATCCCGCAGCCGGTCGAGCGAATCCAGGATGATATTGAGGCAGCTATCGACGCCGATACTCATATCCGTTCCGTTGATGTCGTTGTCGATGCTGCCGGGGATACCGACGATCGGAAAGCCGTGCCGGTGCAGCGCCAGCCCGCCGGTCAGGCTGCCGTTGCCGCCGATCACGATCAGCCCTTCTACCTTGTGTTCGTTCAGCCGGCGCAGCCCTTTCTTCTGCCCCGCCTCGGTGCGAAATTCCTCATTGCGGGCGGTTTGCAGGATCGTGCCGCCGCGCTGGAGGATGCCGCTGACTTCCACGCTGCTCAACGGCTGAAAGTCCCCTGCGATCAGCCCTGTATAGCCCTGCCGGATGCCAAGCACTTCGACGTTGTGTTCGAGTGCGGTGCGCACGACTGCGCGGATTGCTGCGTTCAATCCGGGCGAGTCGCCGCCGCTGGTCATGACTGCAATCCGTTTCATCCGTGTAAGCTCCTGTCTGTCGTTCTGTGTCGCGCAGTATTTTATCGGGCGAAACCGATCTCGCCAGATAACGTGATTTAATCTTCTACCGTGATGTGAACACCCGGAATACGCTGGAGTTCCGATTTCAGCCGCTCATTGAAATGCGTCGTGCGCGTGTCAAAGTTCATCTCATAACGATCCTGCCCGTTCTGCGTGATGATGATGCGGAAGTGATCCTTGCCCGCATATTTCGTCAGCAGCCCGTTAACCCGTTTGAGCAGTTTTTCCAGCCGCGTCATCTCGTCGCCATCCCACTGACAGCGGATGACGATGGTGAGCGGGGGTCGCCCGCTGCCATTACCGTGATGATGTCCGTTTCCGTTGGCAGCATACTCACCGCTGTCGGACGCAAGGATCACATCGCCGTTGGTATCATAGCCATCCCATTCCGGCGGCAGCTCGTCAAGTGAGGGTGGCTCTCCGGATGACGGCGCGGCAGGGGTGCTGTCAGCCACGGCGTCGCTCATTTCGCCGGCAGCCGTGCCGCTCTCATAGCGGATATCGGTGATGATCTCGCCCGGCTCGCTGATCGGCGTCATCGTCTCGAAGCTGGTGGTGATCAGCTCGCACAGAATTTGCGGGTCGCCCCGTGAAGCGTCGAGCTTGCCGGAAATCACCAGCACAGCGCCATCGCTGACCAGTTCGCCATATTTCGCCCATGTTCTGGGGAAAAGTACCGCGTCGATCGTGCCGAAGCGGTCTTCCAGCGTGATCACCGCCATCATCTCTTGGCTCTTGGTCGGCATTTTGCGGATTCCGACCACCAGCCCGATGAAGCGGACGGGTTTTTCGTTCAGCCCGTTATTCTCGATATCCTTCAGGATGTGGCTCGGCGTGACGTTGGTCTGTGAGAGGCTGTCCACAATCGGATCGATCGGATGGCTGGAAACGAAGATGCCAAGCAGTTCGCGTTCCCAGTTGAGCATGTCACGCGGGCTGGCTTCCTGCACATGGGGCAGGTTGGTCAGCAGATCATCTTCTGCGACTGCCCCCCCGCCGAACATATCCATCTGCCCGACATCGGCTGCCTTGTAGTGATTGGCGCTGGTGCTGATGATGCGGTCGATGACGGCGAGAAGCTGCGGGCGCGTCCCGGCTTTCAGGCTGTCGAATGCGCCGACCTTGATCAGGCTCTCCACCGTCTTTTTGCCAACCTGGCGCAGATCGACGCGCTTGCACAGATCATTGAGGTTGGCAAAGGGTGTTCCCGCCTCACGTGCCTCGATGATGTGGCGCAGCGCGCCAACGCCGGCATTCTTGATCGCCGCCATCCCGAAGCGGATGCCCCGCACGCCGGTTTTCGGGTCAGGCTGGATATCAAAGTCAAGCTGGCTGGTATTGATATCCGGCGGCAGGATCGGGATATTGAGCCGCTTGCATTCGCCCAGCAGCGTCGTCACCTTGGTGGCGTCGTCGAAATAGACGCTCAGAAGCGCCGCCATATACTCCGCCGGGAAATGAGTCTTCAGGAAGGCGCTCTGCACCGTGATCACGGCATAGTCAGCAGCATGGCTTTTGTTAAAGCCATAATTGGCGAAGAATTCGATGTCGTCGAAGATACGCTCGGCGATCTCCGGTGTGACGGTCGGGTCGAGCGCCGGTCCCTGCTTGATGAAGATCTCCTTGTGTTTGAGCAGGTCTTCCTTTTTCTTCTTCGAGACGGCGCGGCGCATCAGGTCAGCCTCGCCAAGCGAATAGCCGAACATGGCGCTGGCGATCTGCATGATCTGTTCCTGATAGACCATGATGCCGTAGGTCTCGGCGAGGATCGGCTCCAGCCGTGGATGATGATATTCGACGACGTGATCGCCGTGCATCCGGGCGTTAAACTCCGGGATGTAGTCCATCGGTCCGGGGCGATACAGCGAGACGGCGGCGACAATATGCTCGAACTTCGTCGGGCGCATCTCGCGCAGCATCTGCTGCATGCCTGTGCTTTCGACCTGGAAGACCCCGATCGTTTCGCCGCGGCTGATCATCTCAAACGTCTGCGCCAGCATCTGATCCAGCTTCGGATCGCCGGTCGGGCGGTAGGGGATGGTGTCCATCGTCATCTCGACGCCGTGATAGCGCTTGATCAGGTCGCTGGCGCGCCGCATGATCGTCAGTGTGGACAAGCCGAGGAAGTCCACCTTCAGCAAGCCGATCGATTCGCAGGTTTCCATCGGGAACTGCGTCACCTGCTTGAGCGCGCTGTCGAGATCGTCCTTGGTCTGGCGGTGCAGCGGCAGATATTCGACCAGCGGCTTGTCGGCGACGATCACCCCGGCGGCGTGGGTTGAAACGTGCCGGCTGACGCCTTGCAGCTCGGCGGCGGTGTCGATCACCTGGCGCAGTTTTTTGTCCTTCTGATAGAGCGCCTTGAGTTCTGGGTTGTCCTCAACATACTGATGCACGGGTTTGGGTTTTGGCTCGGTGGGGATCAGCCGCGCGGCGGCGTTCACCGTGTCGAGGTCAACGCCCAGCGCACGACCGACATCGCGAACGGCGGCTTTGGCCCCAAGCGTTCCAAACGTGATGATCGCGGCGACCTTGTCTTCCCCGTATTTGCGGACGGTGTAGTCGATCATCTCCATGCGTCGATCATCGGGATAATCGAGATCGATATCCGGCATACTCACGCGGCCGGGATTGAGAAAGCGTTCGAACAGCAGATTGTTTTCAACCGGGTTGATATTTGTGATCCCCAGGCAGTACGCGGCGAGACTGCCCGCGCCGGAACCGCGCACATTCCACCAGATATCCGCCTGGCGCGCAAATTCGCACAAGTCCCAGACGATCAGGAAGTACGTCTCAAAACCCATACCGCCGATGGTTTCCAGCTCATAGTCCAGTCGTTCACGGTAGAGCGCGTTATCCGCATCTGCGCCGAAGCGCCACTGCAAGCCTTTCTCGCACAGATAACGCAGATACGACCTGGAGTTGTGCCCCTCAGGAACAGGAAAGACAGGCAGGTGATACTGCTTGTCATCGAGGTTGACCTCGCACATCTCGGCGATGCGCAGTGTGTTCCAGAGCGGGTCGCCATCGAGAACATGCCCGAAGGTCGTCCACATCTGTTGCGCGCTGGCGAGGAAATAACTGTTATCCGTCATGCGCAGACGTTTGGCATCGTCCTTGGTTGTGCTCGTCTGGATGCACAGCAGCGTATCGTGCGGATCGTAGTCGGTCTCCAGCACGTAATGCACGTCATTGGTTGCCACCAGCGGAATCTGATCGCGGCGGCTGATCTCGATCAGCCACTCATTGACGGTGCGCAGCTCAGCGATATCGTGCTGCTGAAGCTCCAGATAGAAATTCTCTCGTCCGAAAACCTGGAGATACCAGTCGAGCAGTTCGCGCGCTTCGTCATAATTGGCTTCCATCACCTTCTGCGGAACCTGAGCAGCAAGACAGCCGCTGGTAGCGATCAGTCCTTCGGCATGCTGTGCCAGAAAGTCGCGGTCGATGCGCGGGCGGCCGTAGAAGCCTTCAAGCTGGGCGGCGCTGGCGATCTTGAGCAGATTGCGGTAGCCCGTCTGGTTTTTTGCCAGCAGCAGCAGATGAAACGGATTGCGGTCGAGCCGGGAATCGCGATCGTACATCGAGCGCGGCGCAAGATAGCTCTCCACGCCGAGGATCGGCTTGATCCCGGCGCTCTTGGCTTTGCGATAGAAATCGATCACGCCGAACATCGTGCCGTGATCGGTGATCGCCATCGCCGGCATCTCCAGCGCTTTGCCACGCTCGATCAGCTTCGGGATCTTGCTCAGCCCGTCCAGCAGCGAGAATTCGGTATGAACGTGCAGATGAACAAACGGATTTTCAGCCATGCGTTTTTATACAGCAGTCGTCTTCAGGGTGGGACAGAGTCGGGCAGTGATGCGCCAGATTATTCACCGATTATACACGGTTGGAATGGTACGGATGTTCGGAAAAGGTTCGTGAAAACTCACGATTCTCAGCCGGCGCGGTTTGAGCGGTATTCCTGGATCAGGTAATCGACCGCGGCGCGGTTGAGCAGGTAGATTTCCGGTCGCTCATCGACGATGGCAAAATACGAGATATCTGACGGCGCGCGATCGCCAATCACGACGAAATGCGTCTCTTCGTTAGCCATGATGAACTCGATTGCGAAGATCCCCAGCGGCAGAAAGCCGTAGGGTCTCAGGTCAGCGCCGTCTTCCAGCGGGATCGTCTCGGTATGCGGCAGCAGCGCGATCGTCCGCGCGATGGTCGTCGCTTCTTCAGCGGGCATCGGCTCGCCGGTGTCTGCGTTCAGCCATGTGCCATCCGCTTCGGAGCGGGACATCGTGAACGAGCCGCCCGTCTCAGGATTGCGCAGCCGAATGGCGACGATATCCAGGACCGCCAGCTCCGGGAAGACTCGGCGGAATGCTGCCTCCGGGGGCAGGGTCGCCGTCGGGATCGCCGCGATCTGGCGGGTTTGCAGCGCTGTCAGCCCGACCATGACGACGAAGATCGCCGCCAGCCCGATCATCAGACCGAATCCTGAAACACGCTGGCGCTGGCTTCTGCGGCGTGCGGTCATCGGCGGGAACGCCTGCTGTAGATGATCGTGCCGATGATGATCAGCGCCGCGGGGAAGACCACGATGACAGCGCCGGCGATCAGGTTGATCGTCTGCTGGCTGACGAACAGGAGCGGCAGGCTGGTGGTGAAGGTCTGCGGCGCAAACGTGATCTGCTGATCCAGCCCGGACAGCCACGCCAGCGTATCCGTGAAGAGCAGGGCATTCCCGCCGGTTAACACCTGACCGTTGGTCACGAAATCGCTGTCGCCGATCAGGGCGATCTTGGCTCCCGTCTGCCGGTTCGCCGCCCATACTGCCATTGCCAGCGGACCGCGAACGTCTTCGCCCTCGTCAAAGGTGTAGGTATTCGTCTCTGCCAGGGCAGTCAGGTTGGTTTCGCCATAGCTGGCTTCAGAAGAAAGGATCACCTGCCCATTGGCGATATTGGGCGCGCTGAAGCTCAGATTGACTTCGACGGCGCGCGCAATGCGGAAGAGTGTTGGCGTTCCGCCTGCCGGGTCGATGCGCTGTCCGAGCGCGTTGTCGTAGTAGACATAAGCGCTGATCACATCGAGCGCAGTCTGCCCACTGGCGGCCGGATCGACGACCACCATATCAAGGGCACGGATCCCCCAGTTTTCCCACAGGTACTGGTTGAACGCGCCGTCCTGCCGCAGGAAGGCATTCTCGGTAAAGACGGCGTCTGCCAGCAGCATGAGCGCGCCGCCTCGCTGGAGATAGCGATCGATCGTCAGAATTTCGGCAGCCGAGAGGTCGCTCAGCGGGCGGGCGAAAATGATCGTCGCGGCGTCATCGGGAATGTCTCGTCCGGCAGCGGCGATCTCCGCCAGATTGAGCGGCAGCGTGATCAGCCCGCTTTCCTGAGCGCCCGCGTTGATGCCAGACAATCCTTCCTGAGAGGAATCGAGCGCGCTCCGCTGTCCGTGGCTGGTCTCAAAGTAGATGATCAGCGAACCAGCCACCAGCAGGCGCGAGATGGCGTTGGTCATCTCGCGTTCGTAGTTGCTGCCGCGCGGGACGATGGCCACCAGGCTGAAATCTACCGAGCCGTCCTCATTGAGATACGACAGGAAGACCTGGCCATCCTGCGTCAGTCCATAGCGCTGTGCCAGGGCGGGCTGCTCATCCGGGTTGATGTACTGGCGTCGTATCAGACCGTCGGTCTCGGTTTCGTACAGACGGAAGACCTGATCGTCGATCTCGCGCGTGAGCAGAAGCGCCGAGCTGTAAAAACCGGTGATCTGCATCGGGCGTTCCAGCGTCGCCAGCACCTGCCGGGTTTCTGCGCTCAGGCTGAACTGCTCGCTCTGCGTCATATCGAGCGTGATGGCGCTGCGCTGGAGCAGGCCGTAAACCAGCACGACAATGCCGATCAGCAGGATGGTCGAAAAGACCGAGACGGTGCTGAAGCGCATCTGCCGCCCGGTGACGAACCCGATGAATTCCTTCGGCGCGACGGCATACCATGCGATGAAACCGACCGCGCCGAGCGCGAACAGGATCACGCTGACGACGCTGAATTCGCCAGACCAGAGCACGGAGATCACGCCCGCGAGCAGGAACGAAGCGCCAGCGTAGCCCGCAAACTGTCCCAGCCGCGCTTTGCGGATGACGATCGGTTCAGAGGGTTTCACCGCCATCGGTTTGCCTCCACCAGCCGGATGGCGATATACAGCGCCACCACAATGATCCCGCTGAAATAGGCGACATCCTCAGCGCGCACCAAACCGACTGCAAAGGAAGTGGAGAAGTGCCCCTGGAGCGAAAGCGAGCGGACGAAACGCGCGATCTCGATATTGTTGATGATGCTGCCCGCCGCGTCACCGAGCCACAGGATCAGCAGGGCGATCATGCTCAGGAAGGCGGCGATGATCTGATTTTCCGTCAGTGCCGAGAAGATGATGCCGACCGCCAGCGTCGCCCCGCCATAGAGCCAGATGCCCATATAGGCGCTGATCGCCAGCCCAAAATCAACCGGCGTGATGGCGGACAGGATGAACTGATAGAGAAACGTCAGCCCCAGCAGCAGGGTGTAGAACGTCCATGCGCCCAGGAATTTGCCAAAGACCAGGCTGCCATCGCTGATCGGCGCGGTCAGCAGCAGTTCGAGTGTGCCTTCGCGTTTTTCTTCTGCCAGCAGACGCATCGTGATCAGCGGGGCGAAAAAGATCATCGTGAACGAAAGCACCGTCGGGACGAGCGCCGGATCTGCTGGCTTCTCTCCGATGCTGACGGTGATATCGCGCGCGAACAGTATCCCCGTCAGCAGCAGCAGCGCCGCGGCGATCAGGTAGGCAAACGGCGTCGTCAGGTAGTGAGAGATCTCGCGCCGGAAGATGATCCAGAGGCTCATTTACCGTCTTCCCCCAGAATTTCGAGAAAGATCGATTCCAGCGAGCTGGCGATCTGCCGCTGCTCCAGCAGCTGGTATCCCGCCTGCATCACGCGGTCGCTGATGGCGGCGCGCACATTTGAACCGGCGGCTGCCTGCACATTGAAACCTGCGCCGCTGCGCTTCACTTCGGTCACACCGCTCACCGATCGAAGCAGCGCCTCTGCTTCCTTGCGAGACGCGCCGCCGATCTCCACGTACAGGCTGATACCCGGCTGAAGCTGCTGCCGCAGTTCGGCGGGCTTCCCCTGCGCAACCACTTTGCCCTTGTTGATGATCAGCACGCGATCGCAGACCTGCTCTGCCTCAAACAGCAGATGTGTGCTCAGCAGCACAGTGTGATCAGCGCCCAGCTCACGCACGGTCTGGCGGACTTCGATCACCTGCTGCGGGTCGATGCCGATCGTCGGCTCGTCAAGGATCAGCACAGGCGGATTGTGAACAAGCGCCTGCGCCAGCCCCAGCCGCTGCCGCATTCCCTTCGAGAGATGCCGTACCAGCACATCGCGCCGGTCGTACAGATCGACGCGCCTGAGCACAGCATCTGTTCTGCCTTTCGGCTGGCGTGTGCCGCGCAGCCGTGCCCAGAAGCGGACGTACTCAGCCACCGTCATATCGGGGTAGATCGGCACGCGCTCTGGCAGATAACCGACGCTGCGCCGTGCCTCCAGCGAGTCCTGCTGAACGTCGAACCCGGCGATGCGGGCCAGGCCTTCGGTTGGGGGCATGAATCCCGTCAGGATGCGCATGGTCGTCGTTTTGCCGGCCCCATTGGGACCGAGCAGCCCGACGACTTCGCCCTTCTTCGCGCTGAAGCTGAGTCCATCCACGGCTGTGAACGCGCCGTACCGTTTCACGAGCTTTTCGACTTCGATCATAGCTGTGATTATAGACGCGGGTCGCTGGTTGCGGCATAGGGAAGTCGTAAAGCTTTCTTAACGTCTTAATGGGCTGTGCTACAATCGGTTTATACTCAGTTTATCGGGACTCACCAGCGAGATTTCACGCTTTCCATGCCAGAATTACCTGAAGTTGAAACCGTGGTTCGCGGGCTGCGGCAGCCGCTGATCGGGCGGACTGTCCGGGGGATGTGGTATGACTGGCTGCGAACAGTGCGCATGCCAGACCCGGAGCAGTTCGCGGCGCGCATTCATGGGCAGACTTTTCGCGCGGTGGAGCGCCGCGCCAAATACATCATCTGCCGGCTCGATCATGATCTGTTGGTCGTGCATCTCAAGATGACGGGGCGGCTGTATGTCGTGCCGGATCACGAGACGCACGACGCCGATCGCTGGATGCACTTCCGGCTTCAGCTCGACGCCGGGCAGCAGCTTCGCTTCAGCGATGCGCGCAAGTTCGGCTTCGTGTCGCTGCTCTCCAGTTTCGATGAGCTGGATCCCGGCTTGGGACCGGAACCGCTGGAAGATGATTTCACGGTGGATGTGCTTCGGCAGCGGCTGGCCGGTCATCGGCGCGCGATCAAGGCGCTGCTGCTCGATCAGGCGTTTTTGGCGGGTGTCGGCAATATCTATGCGGATGAGGCGCTGCACCTTTCCGGCATTCACCCGCTGCGCCCTGCTGATAGCCTGACGGACAGCGAGATCAGCCTGCTGCACGGCGCGATCCGCCGCGTACTGCATGAGGGGATTGAACGTGAAGGCGCATCGGTCAACTGGTATCGAAAGCCGGATGGCACGACGGGCGATGCGCAGAACCATTTTCGCGTCTATGACCGACAGGGAGAACCCTGCCTGCGCTGCGGCACGCTGATCGAGAAGACGCGCGCCGCTCAGCGGGGAACGCATTACTGCCCCGTTTGTCAGCGCGCCCCGTAAAAGACAGCTAATCAGGGAGAAAGAACATGGCAGAGAGCGGCTTGGTAGAATTCCTCCAGCAGATTCCCGCGGTCATCGTCATTGTCTTCTGCGGTTCGGCGCTGGCGCTGCTCGGCGTGCTGGCTGCCATCATCACCAACCGATCGCGCCGCTATCGTGCCCTGCAGGCGCGTGTGGAGCGCGCCGAGTCTGCCCGGCCGGTGTATGGCGGCGCTGATCTGCCGGATGTCGAATCGCTGGTGACGGCTTCGCCGCCGCGGGCTGCCCGCAAGGGAACATACAACATCATCCTGACGAGTGGCGGCGAGACAGAGGTTGTGGAAGTGCTGGCGGTCCTGCGCGATGTGGCCGATGGTTCGCTGATTGTGCAGGTGGGCGAAAAAGCCTATCGCAGCCCGTTTGCGGGCGCAGATGCCGAGTTTCGCCGCCGCGTGCAGACTACCCTTGAGAATCTGTTGAGCGCGCCACAGCCGCCGCCTGCGGTGGCGTCAGCCCCTGCCGCTGAACCTGTCATTTCCGCCGCCCCAGCACAGGCAGAACCCGCACCTTCGTCTGAGCCAGCCCTTCAGACAGAATCCGCCGCTGCGAATCCTGCTGAGGATGATGTTGAGGACCTGCCGCTTCCCGATTTTGAGGATGCGGTGATCGCGCCTCCCGCAGAAGCGACACCGCCGCCCTCTGTCACTGCGCCGCCGCTCGCCATGCCTCCAGGCGTGCCGCTGCCGGGCGATCTGCCGCGCTTCAAGCTGCCTGATAACCCGGAAGTGCCAAAGCGCGGACGCCGCCCCAAGCTGCCGACCGAGCCGATCCCGGAGATCAACATCGCTGACGCCATCGAGACCTTTTTACAGCACAAGCTGATGACCACCGGCGCGTTCAGCGGGCGCAGCATTCACATCCGGTCGGCGCTGGGCGGCGGCGTGGCGATCGAAGTGGACGGTAAATACTACGATACCGTGGGCGATGTCGCCGATGCACAGGTGCGCGCCTATCTTCAGCAGACGATTGAGGAATGGCAGTCTCGCCAGGGCTGAGGCGCGTCACACATAATCGACGGTGACCGGCGTGACGACCGGCGCACCGCCTTCGCCGAGGATGAGGCGTCCGGCAGGACGCAGCGGGTCGTGTGGGAAGAACAGCAGCGCGTGGGTCTCCAGCGCCCAACGCTGCCATGCGCGCTTGGTTTCCAGGGTGATCAGCGGCTCCACATCGTAAGCTGTCATCCATCCGAGGCGCTCGAAGTGAATGGCGTATGATGCCATATCGCAGACGAAAGCGCCGTGTTCGCCCCCATCTTCCAGCCGCACCGCCATATGCCCCGGCGTGTGACCGGGCGCAACCACACCGCGAATGCCCGGCGCCAGTTCGGTGTCGCCGTCCAGCAGCCGAAGCTGTCCCCGTTCATAGAGCGGCTGGTAATTGTCCAGAATATAGGTAGCCCGCGTGCGTTCATTGGGGTGGAGCGCATCTTCATACTCGCGCCGCTGAACGACATACTCTGCGTTGGGGAAGACCGGCTCGACACGACCATCCGCATCCACGCGGACGTTGCCGCCGCAGTGATCGTTGTGCAGATGAGTATCGATCACCAGATCGATATCTTCCGGCCTTATCCCCAGCCGGTTGAGGGCATCGATCAGCGTGCCGCGCGGGCGTTCCAGCTTTCGAAAC
>SZPD01000526.1 GCA_030263515.1 Anaerolineae bacterium CFX9
AGGGTCAAGCGCTGAGGATAGCGAGTGAGTTCTAGGTATTCCATGAAATCAGAGGCAAGTGAGAGAGCAGTCTGTTCATTTTGGGTCGGGGTGTGGTCATATTCCCCAATGCCTCATGATACCGACAAAAGCGGCAATCGCCTGCTCCAACTGCCATGAAAAGTAGTGAGGTTCCAGCGGGCCATCAGGCTCTTTGTTCATCTCTGGAATCGTCGCCAACGTCATCGCCGGCAGTTTCGTAAATATCCTCCTGCCCATCTCCTGCAATTCGTTTGCTCATGACTTTAGACACTCCCCAACCTCGACAGTTTGCGTCATTGGGTGGAATGAGGGCACAATCCCGCTTCCTGATTCAACCGGCGCATCAATCTTCGATTAGCTCCAGTCGTTCGTACCTCACCTCTGGGCATGCTGCAATGCGCGGGAATTGCCCGAAACCCCTGCAGCACGTTTGACGTATACCACTTGCTGGAATTGACCATTTTTGTCGTCACGATTCCACCACACCGCTGCAATGGTTTTCCATTCGATCTTGCACGGGCATGGTGGGCAATTCGCACGACAAAACGAAGTGGCAGGGAAAGTGAGGTGGGCATGATCCCTCAGAATCATCTCAATGAATGGGCGGGAATGACCGAAATTCTCGCTACAAAAGTGGCACATCCTCGTCTTCGTCTGCCATTCGTAAAGCGCATCAGCCTGCTCGAAAAACTCAGTCTTGCGCTGGAACGACGGCTGACCCTGGTCTCAGCACCGGCAGGCTTCGGCAAAACCCATCTGATCAGCCAATGGATAAGCGATAACTCATTCCCAGGTGCGTGGCTCACACTTGACGAAGGGGACAACGATCCGGTGCGCTTCCTGCACTATCTGATCGCCGTGTGTCAGCAGTTTTATCCTGACGTTGGCAGCGCCGCGCTGAAGTTACTGAAAACGCAGCAGTATCGTCCGGATGCTGTTCTGACGAGTCTGCTCAACGATATGAGCAGGCGCGAGGGTATCCACGTGCTGGTATTCGATGATTACCATACGATCACCTCAATACACGTTCATGACCTGGTGTCGTCGATGCTCGAACATCTCCCGTCGTCGCTCCATCTGGTGATCGTGACTCGAACCGATCCACCGCTGCCACTGGCACGGATGCGCGCTCACGACGAACTTCTTGAACTGCGCGCTGCCGATTTACGCTTCTCGCGCGATGAAACGACGGCATTTCTGTATCAATCGCTGCCGGAAGCACTGCCAGAGTCAGGCATTGAAAAGCTTGAAGCGGTCACCGAAGGATGGATCGTTGGGCTGCGGATCGCCGCGCTCATGCTTAAAGAGCAGCATCCGGCGGAACGCGGTCGTGTGCTGAACGCATTTTCTGGAAGCCACCGCCATGTTCTGGAGTATCTGAGCGCTGAAGTACTCTCGGCGCTTCCTGAATCACAGGGTGAATTTCTGCTGCAAGTCGCCTTCCTGCATCATTTATCGGGGTCACTCTGTGATGCGGTCACGCTGCGCGATGACAGCCAGGAGCTGCTTCAAACGCTTGAGCGCGCCAATCTGTTCCTCATGTCGCTGGACGATACAGCAACCTGGTATCGCCTGCATCCGCTGGTTGCGGAAGCGCTTCGACAGATTGCGCAAAAACAGATGGGTACAGACGCCGTGCGTGAACTGCACCGACGCGCCAGCCGCTGGCACGAAGCACATGGACATCTGCAAGAAGCGGTGGAGGCTGCACTTACGGCACACGCCTTCGCAGAAGCCGCGCCTTTGATCGAGCGCTTGATCGAGCCGCAGCTTGTCAAGCGAAACACCGAGTATCAC
>SZPD01000107.1 GCA_030263515.1 Anaerolineae bacterium CFX9
GACATGATCATCCTGACACTCGGCTGATCGCCGCATCATCCACGCTTTCAGGACCGCCTGCCAGAGGCTTTCTGACAGGTGGTTTTTGCTGGTCTTATCGCGCCGATGGTAAGCTCCTGCTGCTGTGTATTCCTGCGCATAATGCGAGCTGCTGTCATGAAGCCGATGTCACCTGATTTCCACTCGCGCCGCTCGATGATCGTCGGGCAGCGCGGCATGGTCGCCACCAGCAATCCGCTGGCTTCACAAGCCGGACTGGCGGTACTGCGCGCCGGAGGCAATGCCGCCGACGCCGCCATCGCCGCAGCCGCCGTCCTCAACGTGACCGAGCCTGCTTCAACCGGGATCGGCGGCGACATGTTCGCCCTCTACTACGATGCCAGAACGCGGCAGGTGACCGGTCTCAATGGCAGCGGGCGCGCCCCCGCAGGGTCCAGCGCCGCTGATCTGCGCGCCAGAGGCTGGACGACGATCCCGCCGCGAAGCGCTCATGCGGTGACCGTGCCCGGCGCAGCGCGCGGCTGGGAAGATCTGCTGCGGCGTCATGGCACGATGCCGCTCAGCGCCGTCCTGGCGGACGCCATCACCTACGCGCGGGATGGTTTTCCGGTGCATCCGGTCTTCAGCGAAGGCTGGGGACGCTCTGGCGCGGTGCTGGAACAGGGATACCATACCGAGGAATATCTGCCCGGCGGACGCCCGCCGAGAGCCGGGGAGGTTGTCCGGCTGCCTGGTCTGGCGCGGACGCTTCAGGCGGTTGCCGAAGGCGGCGCAGACGCCTTCTATCACGGCGACATTGCCGATGCCATCGTCCGCACGCTCAACACGCTTGGCAGCCCGATAACGCACGCTGATCTCGCGGCGCACGAATCGACCTGGGTGACGCCGATCAGCACGGTTTACAGAGGCGTGCAAGTCCATGAAATCCCCCCTAACGGGCAGGGGATCGCGGCGCTGATCGCGCTCAATGTTCTCTCCGAGGATGATCTTGCCGCGCTGCCGTGGCACGCGCCGGATCGGCTGCATCTGATGGTTGAGGCGATGCGGATCGGCTTCGCAGAAGCCGGTTTCCATGTTGCCGACCCGGCCAGCTATACGCCCCCTATCGACTATCTGCTGAGCGCGGATTATGCCCGCCAGCGCCGCGCACAGATCAGCGCCGGTCACGCGCATCCCGGCTTCTCGCACAGCCTGCCCCCGATTGGCGCGGATACCGTCTATCTGTGCACCGCCGATGCCGAAGGCAGCGCCTGCTCATTCATCAACAGTCTGTATATGGGGTTTGGCTCGGCGATCGTGGCGCAGGGGACCGGCGTCTTCCTGCAAAATCGTGGAGCCAACTTTGTGCTCGAAGCCGGGCATCCGAATGAATTTGCGCCGGGCAAGCGCCCCTATCATACGATCATCCCGGCGCTGGCAACCGAGGGCGATGCGCTCTGGGGCGTGTTCGGCGTGATGGGAGGCTTCATGCAGCCGCAGGGGCATGTGCAGGTGATCAGCGCCATGCTCGATGACCAGCTCAACCCGCAGGAAGCGCTCAACCGCCCGCGCTGGTGTCTCGAACTGGGGGACGGCGGTTATACGCTGGCGCTGGAGGACGGCATCCCGGTCGAGACGATGGCGCGTCTGGCAGAATACGGCCATAGGGTGCGCCCCGTCAGCGGTTGGGGGCGCGGGGTGTTCGGAGACGGCCAGATCATCCGCCGTGATCGAGACGCTGGCGTATGGCTGGGCGGCAGCGATCCGCGCAAGGATGGGCAGACCGCCGCTTACTAAGCGGCAAACAAAAGCATTCAGCGCAGCCGCTTCTCGCGCACTTCACGATAGAAGGCAGAGAGCGCCTGCCTGAAATCCTCCGGCAGATCCCAGTGAATATCATGCCCGGTCGGAAACATCTGAAGGCGGGCATTCGGGCAGGCATCGACGAAGCGCTGCCCCAGATGACGCGGGTTGAGCGTCTCCTGCTCGCCGAGCATCAGCAGCAGAGGGCACGTGATGCGCGGAGCCAGGCTGAGGCTGACATCTCCGCCGCGATCGAGGTAGCCGCGCATCGCATCCACCCAGCCGCGCACCAGCCGATCCGCCGCGTCATCATCGAGATGATGAAGACGTTTCGCCGCGTCATCAAGCCATGTCGGCGGATATTTCTCCTCCACCGCCCCGCGAATGGTCTCGTCAAAACCGCCGACCGCTCCCCACACGGCTGCGCTGAGGAAGCGTTCCGGCGCGATCCCCGCCAGATAGAGCGCAATTTCGCCGCCATCTGACCAGCCGAGGATATGCGCCTTGTCGATACCGAGCGCATCCATGAACGCCAGAATGTCGCAAGCATCGCGCTCATAGAATCCCTCAGGCGGATAGTCTCGCGGCTTGGGCAGCGATTCGCCGTAGCCGCGGCGCGTCGGCGCGTAGACGTGGTATGTCGCGCCGAGCCATTCGAGCAGATCGCCGAAATGCGTCCGTCCTGTGCCGAGCCAGCCATGCAGCGCGATCAGCGCTTCCGGCTGCGGTCGTGTCCCCAGATAAACGGATTCATACTGAAGGGCTGCGCCCGTCGGCAGGGAAATCCGGTTGTGTTCGAGCAGCGTCTTCCCCGTCTGCGGTTTTTCCGCGCGTCTGAGCAGATCCGAGAGCGCCACGCCGAGCGCGATCAGCCCGATCACCCCCCAGAGCGTATAGGTCAGCACGGTCACTGCATGGAAGACCAGCCCCAGAGCGGATGAGGTCACCGTATCCAGCGCAAGCGCATCGCCCGTCAGGCGGACGGCTCCCTGCGTGGGGCCGATCCCGGCCACCGTGACCGGCACGGCGATCCCGAACGCGACAAGTCCGATCCCAAGCGACGAGGCGTCCCACACGTTGACCGAGTCGATGGCGAAGGCGCGCAGCAGGGCGGCAAATGTCGCCAGCGAGAACGCCCAGCCGATAAACGTGGTCAGGAAAACCGCCGCCGCACTGCGCGGCTGTGTCAGGGGGCGGAGCGCGGCTAGCAGCTCCGTCAGACGGCGCTTCAGGTTGACCCGTCCGAGCAGCGGCAGGCGGGCTTCAAGCCGCCCCAGAAGACGGCTGGTCTGCGTCGGGAAACGCGCCAGCACCAGCAGCATAATGAATCCGCCGACCGCGCCGGAACCGAGCAGCAGGGCCGCGCTGGCAGCAGCGGGAATGGTTTCCGGCAGTTGAGACAGTCCGTAAGCGATCAGCACGGCTACCACGACCAGATCGATCAGCCGCTCGACGAGGACGCTGGTCAGCGCGGTCACGACCGGCACGCCATCACGGCTGATCAGCACAGCGCGGGCGACCTCGCCAACGCGCAGCGGCAGTTGATTGATGAACGTGCCGATGTTGTAGACATGAAAGGTATTCCACAGCGGCGGCACATCGCCGAGCAGCACGCGCCAGCGCACCGCCCGCGTCGTGATCGCGCCAAAGACCATCGCAAAGCTGACCAGCAGCCAGCCGGGATCGACCTGCTGGATGGATGCCCAGACCTGCGCCAGATCGACATCTCGCAGGGCGAGATAGAGAAAGGCGGCGCTCACGATGATGCTGGCGACAACCAAAAGCACACGGCGCATGGGCTGATCCTAGCTTGCGATGACAGAATGCCCTGATTGTAGCGCGTCAGGTTTCTCATGACAGGCTCATGAAAGGTTCAACGGCACGGACTACTCTGAAATGGCGTGCTATCGCTGGAGTTTCTGAAAATGAAAAGATTTCATCATCTGCGATTACTGCTTCTCGGTGTGCTGATCACGGCGGCGTGCGCTCCCTCTGCCCCCTCTCAACCTACCTTGCAGGTTCCGCCGCCACCGCCCACCGCTGATTTTGAAACACCGCTTCCTCCCACAGAAGCCATTGCGCCGCCAACTCTCGGCAGCACGCCAACGGCAGAAAGCTTCACGCCAGAGCGTCCCGTCAGCGCCGCGCAAAGCGCCAGCCTGCCCGCATGGCGCACGCTGCCGCTCACCAATGTTCACACGGGCGAGACCTTTACACTGGCAGACTTTGCAGACAAGGTGATCTACGTCCATCCGATGGCGCTGTGGTGTACCACCTGCCGCGCTCACCTGCGCAGCCTGCGCGACAGCGTGATTCCGCAGCTCGCCAACCCTGAAGAAGTCGTGTTCGTAACTCTGGCAATCGAGCCGCAAACCACGAATGATGCCCTGCGACAGTATGCCGATAGCGAGTCGTTCAACTGGATCTTCGCCGTGGCAACGCAGGATATGGTGGTCGAGCTGATCACCTACTTTGGGCAGTCGGTCGTGGTTCCACCGGTCACGCCGCATTTCCTGATCCGCGCAGATGGCCGGGACACAGGACTGCTGACCGGCTCGCCCACCGCTCAGCAGGATCTCGATCTGATCAACGCCGCCCGTTCGACGTAGCGCCTGCCGATAGTCTGGACGCGGGGGTGAAAAAGCAGCCCGCGTCCATGTATAATGCCCGCTGAAAATGATCCTGTGACCGAAGGCTGATCCATGCGCAAGTGCTGGCTTGTCCTCGTCCTGCTGCTGACCGGCGTAAGCGCCCCGGCAGAGGCTCAGACCACCCTCAACGATCTGCTCATCACTGACCTTGAAATCATTGAGACCACCGGCTTGTATGGCGAACCAGTGACCACCGCGCGCGGTGTCCTCACCAATACCTCCGATCAGGCGTTCACCCAGGTCTCACTCTATGGCGAGGCGCTCGATGCCGGTGGAGCGGTCATCGGCGAGGGGTTCGGCACGCTGGTCGATGCCTGCGACGCGGGGCTGGTGTTCGATTTTGCGCTTCAGCCCGGTGACGATCAGCCGTTCACGATGACGATTGAGCGGTTCGAGCAGGACGCGGTGATCGACCATGTGGAAGTGACGGCGTCTGGTCTCTCGATCGCGCCGCTCGACCTGGAAAATGAAGACCTGCCCGCTGGCATCACGCATGTCGATGTCGGGGAATTTATCAGTGTCGAGTGGAACGGCGTCCGCGCCCTGCGCTATGCAGAAGGCTGCCGACGCCAGCTCTTCACTGAGTGGACATGGCGCTCATACAACCGGCTGACCAACCTGACACGAGAAATCACGCATCCCCGCGCCGACCGCGTTACCGACGACCTGCGCACCGCGCTCCGCCTGACTGATGAAGCAGACTTTCTCGACTCCAAGATCACGTTCGATCCGGAAGGAGCGCGCCTGGTCTATGAGGATCGCCTCAATACTGTCTTCACCGCCGCAGAAGATGGACGGCTGATCCGTACCGTTCACTTCGCCATCACCAACCGCACGCTCGGCGAAATTCACTGGCTGGCCAATGGCAACTTCCTGGCGGCGTATTACGGCGCTTACGGCGACCCGGTGCTCTACTTCACTGCCGATGCCGAGGCGCGCACGCTCAGCCCCGGCCCCACCCGCAACCGCGAATCGGTGATCGTGCCGGGCGCGTCGCTGGATGGACGGCGCGTTGTACTCGCGGGGACATTTGACGATGTCACCGGCTACTATCTGCATGTGGTGACCAACGGCTTCTTCGAGCTGCTGTTTGAACTGGAGCCGCCGGGCAACAATTACCCGTCGCCAGTGCCTATCCTCAGCAGCGAAACCAACCTGGTCACACGGGTTTATGTGGCGCGCGAAGTCGATGGACAAGCCATCCTTCAGTGCTTCAACCGCGAGGAAGGTGTCGTCCACGATCTGACCCCGCTGCCTCTCCGGCTGACGCAGGGCGAACGCGCGCAGTGGTGGCTCTCACCGGATCAGCGGATGCTGGCGCTGGCCGCGAATGGCGCGAACGGCGGACTCTGGCTGATCGAGCTGGATGCCTTTGACTGTGGCGCAGGGACAGGTGATGGCGAATGACGCGAAAACTGCTGTTCGTCTCCAGCCTGCACCATCCGGAAGCGCTGCGCACCGCCCGCGCAGAAGCGGCCGCCCGCGGCGAGCCTGAACCGCTCTTTCCACCCAGTATGGCGCAGCACTTCTGGGAAAAGGCGCTGCGCAAACGCGGCTTCACGCTCGATGTCTTCTTCCGCAATCTTCCTGCGCTGGGAGTCGCATCCCGCTCGACCGCCCGCCATACGCAGACGATCACGCCAGGCAAGATCATCAACGCTGCGCTCAACCGCATCCCGCCGCAGATCAACCCGGATATACGACTTCGGAATGCGCGCCTGCTGGAAAAGGCAGAGACATTCAAGCCAGATGTACTCTGGATGCACGGAGACAACACCGTGATCTATCCGCAGACTTTGCGGGCGATCCGGGCGATGGGCGTGCGGCTCCTGTATAGCTGCGGCACGTCACCGATCGTATTCACCCATCCCATCGACCGCGCCGCCGCCCGGCTGTACGATCTGGTGCTGGCAAACGACTACTATCACGGCATCCAGTGGCTCGAACTCGGCGCGAAGCGGATGGAATGCCTGCCCCTCTCCGCCTGTGATCCTGACTTTCATCGTCCGTATGCCCTAACGGATACAGAGCGTGCGCAGTACGCCTGTGATATCGCTTTCGTGGGCACACTCGTCCCGGACAATCTGTACAGCCGCCGCGTGCGCGCGCTCGAAGCGCTGGCAGATTTCGATCTGGGCATCTGGAGTGTGCATGAAGTCCCCCCCAGCCTGAAGCGGCACGTTCGCGGGCGGGCGCTGGGCGAAGAGATGGAAAAGATCATCAGCGCGGCAAAACTGTGCTTCAATACGCATGGCGATTTCGTCTTCTACGGCGGAAATCTGCGCCTGTTCGAGGTCGCAGGCGCGGGTGTTGCGCAGATCACGGATGATCTGCCCGGCACGCGCCAATGGTTTCCGGAGATCGACGGTCAGCCGACAGTCCTCACCTATACCGGTATGGACGATCTGCGCGCCAAGGTCGCTCACCTGCTGGCGGACGACGCGGCGCGATCGGCGATGGCACAGCGCGCCCGCGAACATGCCTACGCACATCACACCTACGATCACCGCGCGGCGCGTGTGGATGAACTGCTCGCGGCGTTATGACGAGGAAGACTGCCAGGCTGCCACGCCGAGTGACAGCCACCCCAGCAGCAGCGCCACCCCGCCAAGCGGCGCAACCGCGCCCATAAAACGCAGATCAAAAATGCTCAGCAGATACAGGCTGCCGGAAAACAGGATCACGCCCGCCGCAAAGCCGATCCCGGCGAGGCGCACCCAGCGGCCGGGAAAACGCTCCGCCGCCAGCGCCACACCAACCAGAGCCACCGCATGCACCAGATGATAGAGCGTGCCTGTGCGGAAGGTCGCTTCCAGATCTGGGCGCGCGCTGAAATGCCCGGACAGCGCATGCGCGCCGAATGCGCCCAGCCCCACGCCCAGAAATCCGAGCGCCGCCGCCCAGAGCAGAAATAATCTTGTCGTCGATCGCATGATGACGCCCTCACTCGCTGCTGCTGCATACACACACCGCTACTCTAGCGCGCATCGCGGCGCACGCAAGCGCCAGCGATCGCCGCTACCCAGCAGCCAGCGCGCCGATTAAAATACGCTGCATGACCAGGACACCGAATGAGCATCCCATGACTTCACTTCAGCCCGGAATGGACTCGCCCCGCTATGACTCTACCCGCCAGGCGTGGGAAGAGATCTGGGCGGGCGCGTCGATCGAGCAGGAACTTGAAGCGGTCGATTACCGCCGCGCCCGCAGGACGATCGAACGTTATGCCGCCTACCTGAACAAGGATGACCTGATCGTCGAAGCAGGCAGCGGGCTGGGCGCGGTGATCGTCCGGCTGAAGCAGATGGGTTATCGCAACGTTCACGGGCTGGATTACGCAGTTCAGGCGCTGCAAGCCTGTCACCGGCACTTCCCGGATATGCCGCTGGCAGCCGGTGACGTGCATGCCCTGCCGTATGCCGATAACAGCATCGACGCCTATCTCTCGTTCGGTGTGCTGGAACATTTCGAACACGGCATGTCCCCGGCGCTGGCGGAAGCTCACCGCGTGCTGAAACCGGGTGGCATCCTGATCCTGACGATCCCCTACCCGAACATCGTCAATCAACTGGTGGCATGGCGGCGTAAACGCAGCGGCGGCAGCGTGCTGACCGATGACGATTTCTACGAGAGCACCTACACCCGTGACAAGCTGGTCGGCAGCGTCCGGGATGCCGGTTTCACCATCCTTGAAGCCGTCCCCACCAGCCACAGCTTCACTCTGTGGGGACTTGGCGGTCCGTTCCGCGCCAAAGGCTACTACAGGACCAGCGCACTCGCAGAAGCTGTCGGCGGCATCCTCAGCGTTGTACTGCCGTGGGCATTCAACTTCACCACCCTTGTGATCGCCCGCAAACAGGCTGCGACGTGAAGACCAGCGTCATCATCGTCAACTACAACACACGGGACGATCTGCGCGCCTGCCTGTCTGCGCTGCGCCAGCAGACGATACCCGCAGAAGTGATCGTGGTCGATAATGCCTCCACCGATGGCAGCGCGGCGATGGTTCGCGAGGTGTTCCCGGAAGTCAGGCTGATCGAGCCGGGGCATAATACCTGGTTCTGCCGGGGCAACAATCTCGGCATCGCGCAGGCGGCCGGCGAGTATGCGCTGCTGCTCAACCCGGACACGGTTCCACCGCCCAACGCGCTCGAAACCCTGATCGCGTTCATGGATGCGCATCCTGAATACGCTGGCGCAACCCTGCGGCTGCATTATCCTGATGGTCAGGTTCAGCGCACCTGTTCGCGCATCGCCACCTATCGCTATCTGCTGCTCACGCAGACACCGCTCGGCTGGCTGCTGCGCGCCGCCAGACGCCGCGCCGAAGACTGGCACTGGTATGCCGGCTGGGAACGCGACCGCGATTTCGACATCGAGGCCATCCCCGGTTCCTGTACGCTGATGCGGCGCGCGGACCTGCGGCTGGACGAAGACCTGCGCCTGTACTTCAATGAAGATGATCTGGCGCGCCGCCATGCCGGGCAGAAATTCCGTTTTCTGGCAGCGCCGTCCGTCCTGCACCGTGAGAAAGCCGCCACGCGCACCGCGCGCGCTTCACAGATCTATTTCCAGGATCTGATCACCTATACGCGCAAACATCACGGCAGGGCACGGGCTGTCCTGCTCTGGCTGTGTTCAAGACCGCTGGCATGGGCGATTCAGCTTCGCTGGCGGCTGCGCCGCGCCTGATTTCCGGCGTGATCGTTTGATTTTTCCCGCCGATGCGTTAGGCTTTTTGTCCATCAGGCAGACGCTGCCGTGAGGAGGATGCAATGGTCGCTGTCGGATTAATGCTGGAGGGGCAGTGGGGGCTGACGTGGGCACGCTGGGATACCCTGCTGCGCGCCGCTGAAGATTATGGATTTCAGTGTGTGTTCCGCTCCGATCACTACACGATCGGGCCGCCCGACGAAGACTCGCTGGAAACCTACATTTCCCTGACCTACGCAGCGACGCATACCCAGCGCATCGAGTTCGGCCCGCTGGTCTCCCCAACCACGTTCCGCCAGCCCGTGCTGACGGCGCGCATGGCGGCGCAGATCGATGATCTGAGCGGCGGGCGCATGGTTCTCGGTCTGGGAACCGGCTGGCATGAGCGCGAACACCGGCAGTTCGGCATTCCGTTCTACGATATGTCCACCCGCTACGAGATGCTGGAAGATGCGCTCGAAATCACTACGCGCCTCTACCGGCAGGACAGCCCGGTCACCTATCAGGGCAAACACTTCTCGCTCGATGGCGCAGTGCTGCTGCCCCGTCCGAAGCGCGCCGGCGGCCCCCCGATCCTGATCGGCGGCAACGGCATGAACAAGACCCTGCCGCTGGTGGCGAAATATGCTGACGAATGGAACGCGGTCTACCTGTCGATCGATGCCATCCGCGAACGCAACGAACGCCTTGACGCGCTGCTGGAACAGAACGGGCGCAAACCCGCCGACGTGAAGCGCTCGATCATGACTCAGCTCATCATCGGCAGAGACGAAGCCGATGTCGCCCGCAAGGTAGCGCAGTTCCCGGAGCCGAGCGAGAAGCTCCATCCCTGGAACCGCGTGGTCGGCGTGCCTTCTCAGGTGGTCGATCAGATCAGCGCCTATGGCGAAGCTGGTCTCTGGCGAATGATGCTGATGTGGCGCGATCAAACGGACATGGACGGTCTCGAACTGATGGCAAAGCACGTCATTCCGCAGCTTCACCACTAACGCGCCCTGCCCCGGCGGATACGCTGAATTCGCGCTTATGCCGCGAGGGCTTTTTGTGTAGAATCGCGGCGTGCCATGCAGACATGAGGATGAATGGATCCGTTGCAGTTCGTTCCGATTCTGGTTGTCGGCTTTGCGACATCGCTGGGGCTGACCCCTCTGTCTCGCGCGATCGCCCTGCGGCTCGGCATCGTAGACAAGCCTAACCAGCGCAAGATTCATCTGGACAACAAACCGTTGATGGGCGGGCTGGCGATCTTCGTCGCCTTCGCGCTGGCGCTGCTGCTTTTCAGCCCACAGCAGGCGCTCAGCGAGTATGGTGCGATGGTCGCGGGATCCCTGCTGCTGGCAACGGTCGGGCTGCTTGACGATCGATTCCACCTCGGCATCAAAATCCGGCTGGTGGCGCAGGCTGCCGCCGCGGTCATCCTGATCATGGCGGGCATCCAGATTCGCCTGTTCGAGTTCGCGCCGATCAATCTCATCGTGACCATCTTCTGGGTGGTCGCCATGACGAACGCGCTCAATTTTCTGGACAACATGGACGGCGTCTCGGCAGGGCTGGCGGGGATCAGCGCCGGCTTCTTCATGCTGATCGCGCATCATGAAGGGCTGACGCTGGTCAGCTCACTGGCGGCCGCGCTGATGGGCAGCGCCGTCGGCTTTCTGGTCTACAACTTCAACCCGGCCAGCACGTTCATGGGAGATATGGGCGCGCTCGTGCTGGGGTTCATCCTGGCGACGCTCGGCATCAAGCTGGAGTTCGGCGCGCAGCCGCTCGACGTGACCTGGATGGTCCCGCTGTTCGTGCTGGCGATCCCGATCTTCGACATCTGTCTGGTGGTCGTGACGCGGATCATGGAGGGACGCTCGCCGGGCGAAGCGGGCAAGGATCATACCACGCACCGGCTGATGAGCATCGGCTTCAGCCAGCGCTGGACTCTGCTGATCGTCTACAGCGCCAGCGCGGTATATGGCGGGATTGGCTACTTCATCAGTGTGGCAGAGCCGGGAACAGCCTTCGTGGTCGGCGTCGGCGGGCTGGCGAGCCTCGGCGCGCTCTTCCTGCTGATGATGTGGATTCGCCGGCGTTTTCAACTGAGGACGGTGAAATGACGGATGTGTATGTCGTCACGGGCGGCGCTGGATTCATCGGCTCGCATATCGCTGAGCGCCTGCTGCGCGACGGGCATCAGGTGCGCATCATCGACAATTTCGCGACGGGCAAGCGCGAAAATCTGGCGCGGCTGCACAGCTATGGCGAGCGTCTGCGCGTTTACGAGACCAGCATCACCGATCGTGACGCCCTGCCTGCCATCTTCGACGGCGCGCGCTATGTCTTTCATCAGGCGGCGCTGCCCTCTGTCCCGCGCAGTATCGATGATCCGCTGACCACGCACGAATTCAACGTCACGGGCACGCTCAACGTGCTGATCGCCGCACGCGATGCCCGTGTGCAGCGCGTCGTCTATGCCGCCTCATCCTCGGCATACGGGGACATTGAAGGCGAGTTCAAGCGTGAAGATATGCCGCCCCGCCCGCTTTCCCCTTACGGCGTCTCGAAGCTGGCGGGCGAATATTACTGCCAGGCATTCACCGAAGTCTACGGGCTGGAGACGGTGGCGCTGCGCTATTTCAACGTGTTCGGCCCCTACCAGGACGAGACATCACACTACGCCGCGGTCATCCCCAAATTCGTCGCCGCCATGAAAGCCGGTCACCGGCCGACCATCTACGGGGACGGCACGCAGTCTCGCGATTTCACCTACATCGACAATGTCGTTCATGGCAATCTGCTGGCTGTCGGCGCGCCGGGCGCTGCCGGTCAGATGATGAATCTTGCGACGGGTGGGCGCGTCAACCTGCTCGAACTGGTTGACAAGATCAACCACCTGCTCGGCACATCGCTGGAACCGATCCTGGCGGATCCGCGCCCCGGCGACATCAAACATTCTCGCGCCGCCATCGACCGCGCCCGCGACCTGCTCGACTTTTCCCCCGTTGTTGACTTCGATACCGGATTAGCGCGCACGGTTGAGTGGTTCTTGAACAGGACTTAGCTCGTCATGCGTGTAGTACACATCATCAAGGCAACCGGCATCGCAGGTGCAGAGCGTCACCTGCTGACTCTGCTGCCCGGTCTGCGTCAGCATCATTTCGATGTCCGCCTGATCCTGATGCACAATCCGGGGCAGCCGCTGGATGATTACACCGCCCTGATGGAAGCGCGCGGCGTTCTCGTTGAGCGCGTTGCGATCGCCCGGCACACCGATATCAGCGTCATCCGCCGTCTGCACGATCAGCTCCAGTTCGATCAGCCGGATATCGTTCATACACATCTGCTGCACGCCGACCTGTATGGCGCGCTGGCGGCGCGCTGGGCGCGCGTTCGGCATCTGGTTCAGAGCCGTCACAATGACGACCCATTCCGC
>SZPD01000108.1 GCA_030263515.1 Anaerolineae bacterium CFX9
GGCCGGGGCCCATTCACGGCGCGCCAACGTACCACATGATCATCCTTGCGCCAGGGCTGGACATCTCGTGGTTCTTCGATACCGCGCAAACCTACTGGGATCTCTTCCGCCCGATCGTGACGACGCAGGTTGAGCTGATCGACTTCATCCCGAATACGCAGAGCCTCGCCGTGACAGTCATCGCCGCGCAGGAATCGATCGACACGCTGCGCTCGGCGATCAGCGGGCGCTACCCGAACGTGTATTTTGATGTCATCGTGGCGGACAGTCTGGGAAGCGTAGCCCAGCAGTTTAGCGAACGTGCGCGCAGAGGACTGCGTTTCGGATAGAATGAAGTGTGTAAATTCTCGCGCTGAATCGCTGGAAACAAGAGGCTGGCTATGCTTCGCACACTGCTGTCCCTGTTCACGCTGGTTACCCTGACCGCTTTCGCCATCCCCGCCTTTGCGCAGACGGCGACGAATGTGCCCGCCACCACCCCGGATCCGCTTTTCCTGGGGGATGGCTTCACCTACCTGAAATCCGATATCGATCGCGTGACGCTTGTGGTCTGCGCGCCGAACATTCAGCCAGGAGTCACGGTCTACGCGCTGGCATTCCGGGATGCGCTCCAGGGAGGCAGTATCGGCGCAAGGCACTGGCACTATGTGCAGCCGGTGGATGAGGGCGACCTGATGTCCCTGCGCGCACCGGACGGCACATTCCACGAGAATCAATGTGTCCTGTTTGATGGCGAGGAAGATGCAGCCAGCGAAGCGGGCATGTCGGGCATGGAAGGGAGCGGCTCCACGTTTCCGGTCACGGTCTACTACGTGCAGGTGACGCTGGTCAACACGCTTGGGATGGACATGCGGCTCGGCCCGCTGGCGGAATTCGGCCGCGAGACCTGCCTTGAGGACAGCGGTGGCTATGTGCTGTGCGACCAGGTCACTTCCCCGGAATTCATCCGCCCCGGTTACAACGACGGCAGTATCTGAGTTTCCCGTATTCAGGCGCATTTTGATCTGAGGGGCTGCCCGATTGCAGGCGGCAGTCCCCTGTTTCCCCCTTTCGCCTGAAACTGGTCTATAATCCCCCGTAATGGTTGTAAATTACGGGTTTTTGCGTATCTGCCCGCCGAGGAGTGGCATACGATGAGTTATACGATTGGCATTGATTACGGGACGGAATCCGGGCGTGCGCTGCTGGTCGATGTCCGCGACGGGCGCGAGATCGCCAGCTTCGTCCACGCTTATCCGCACGGCGTGATCGACGAGGTGCTGCCGACCAGTGGCAAGGCGCTGCCGCCGGACTGGGCGCTTCAGGATCCGCTCGATTATCTGGAAGTGATCGAGGTGACCGTACCCGGCGTCCTGCGCGAAGCGGGCATCGATCCCGCCGAGGTGATCGGCATCGGCATCGATTTCACCGCCTGCACCATGCTGCCCGTCCGCGCCGATGGCACGCCGCTGCGGGCGCTGCCGGAATGGCAGAATAACCCGCACGCATGGGTCAAGCTCTGGAAGCATCATGCCTCTCAGCCGCAGGCCGACCAGATCAATGCGACGGCGCGCAGCATGGGCGAGGCATGGCTCGATCGTTACGGCGGCAAGATCTCGTCGGAATGGTTCTTCAGCAAGGCGCTGCAAATTTTGCAGGAAGCGCCAGAGGTCTATCATGCCGCGGACCGGCTGATCGAAGCTGCCGACTGGGTGATCTGGCAGCTCACCGGGGTGGAAACGCGCAACACGGGCACAGCGGGCTACAAGGCGATGGTGCAGGATGGACGCTTCCCGCGCCGCGAGTATTTCGCCGCGCTGCACCCGGATTTCGCCGACATCGTCGATACCAAAATGTCGCGCCAGTTTGCAGAACTCGGTTCACGCGCGGGCGGGCTGACGGCGCGGTTCGCTCAACTGACCGGGCTGCGCGAAGGCATCGCGGTCGCCGTCGCCAACGTGGACGCCCATGTCACCGCGCCGGCCGTCAAGGCGGTTGATCCCGGCGTGATGGTCATGATCATGGGCACATCCACCTGTCATATCATGAGCGACGACTCGCTTCAGAATGTGGACGGCATGTGCGGCGTGGTGATGGGCGGCGTCGTCCCCGGTCTGTATGGGTATGAAGCCGGGCAGAGCGGCGTCGGCGATATCTTCGCCTGGTTTGTCGATCATGCCGTCCCGCCGGAATATCACGACGCGGCGCGCGCGGCGGGGATGAACCTGCACGCCTATCTGGAACATGAAGCTGCCAGACAGGCGGTCGGCGAGCATGGCTTGCTGGCGCTCGACTGGTGGAACGGCAACCGCTCGACGCTGGTCGATGCAGACCTGACGGGTCTGCTGATCGGCGCGACGCTGGCGACGCGCGCGCCCGATATCTACCGCGCGCTGATCGAGGCGACGGCCTTCGGTACGCGCGTGATCATCGAAGCCTTTGAAGCGCAGGGGATCGCCGTCAAATCGCTGGTGGCGGCGGGTGGGCTGCCGGAGAAGAATGCCCTGCTGCGCCAGATCTACGCTGATGTGACCGGGCGCACGCTCCAGCTTGGCGGTTCGGCACAGGCTCCTGCGCTTGGCGCGGCGATGCATGCAGCAGTGGCGGCGGGCGCATACCCGGATATCCGGGCAGCGGCGCAGGCGATGGGCAAGCTCAAGGATGAGATCGTGACGCCGATCCCGGCCAACGTTGCGGTCTACGATCAGCTCTATGCAGACTACAAGCTGCTCTACGACACATTCGGGCGCGGTGGCAACGACGTGATGAAGCGCCTCAAGGCGATCCGCCGCGCAGCGCGCAGAGAGTAGCCGGACGATCATGCTGCTGCCCGAACTGCGCGCCGAAGTCTGCGCCCTGCACGCTGAACTGCCGAAGAATCACCTGGTGGCGTGGACGAGCGGCAATATCAGCGCGCGCGACCCGGAGACTAACCTGATCGTGATCAAGCCGAGCGGCGTCCGCTTTGAACATCTGACGCCGGAGAGCATGATCGTCGCCGATATGGACGGGAATGTGGTCGAAGGACACTTCAAGCCGTCTTCAGACACCGCCAGCCACTGCGCGATCTACCGTGGCATGCCGCATGTGTACGGCGTCGTCCACACGCACAGCCGCTACGCGACGGCGTTTGCCGTGCTGGGGCGGGAAATTCCCTGCGTGACGACGGCCATGGGCGATGAGTTCGGCGGGCCCATCCCGTGCGGCGGCTTCGCGCTGATCGGCGGCGAGCAGATCGGCACTATCGTCGTCGAGACGCTGCGGGGCAGCCGCAGCCCGGCTTGCCTGCTGCAAAATCACGGCGTCTTCGCGACCGGGACGACCGTCGAAAAAGCCGTGCAGGCCGCCGTCATGACGGAAGACAATGCCGCCATCGTCTGGACGGCGCTGCAAATTGGCACGCCGCTGCCGATCAGCGCGGAAGATATCGCCAGACTCAACGACCGCTATCAGAACGTGTACGGTCAGCGCTGAAGAAAAAAAGCGGCGACCGCTTCCAGATGAAAGACGGTCGCCGCTGGCTGCTGTGGTGAAAATCCCTTACTTGCCCGTGTCGCTGGCCGGGGCGCTGCGTTCGCCCTGAACGGTCATGCTGCCGCCCCATGTGCCATAATCCAGCGTGGTGATGCCGTTGGCTGTCGTGCCGATATAGGCGTCCTGCCCCGGCAGCCACGTCACCAGCACCACGCCGCCCGCTTCAGCCGTGATCGCCCCGGCATGGATCGCCGCCGAACAAACTGAGCTGTCGTTGGTGTAAATCTCCGTACCCCACACCGTTCGGGGCGTGCAGCCCGGCGGGCAGCTCACCGCGGCGACGGTGTTAGTATCGCTGACGAAGTTGTACGCCACATCGGAGCAGGTAGCCATCTGGATCAGATAGGACTGCGCGCCGACGATCGCGGCGCTGCCCGCCACAGTGAAATTCGTCTCGCCGCCAGGCTGTTCCGTGGCTGTGCCGGCAGCCGGCGCTGATGCGCCGCTGATCGTGGCATCCAGCCCGTAATTCTCGACATCTTCCGCCGTCAGCAGGCGGATACTATCAACGATCGTGACGATCAGATCCTCATTTTCGGGCGTGCGTCCGGCAGCCGTGGCCTGCGCCTGGAGCACTGCCAGATGATCCGCGCCCAGTTCGACGAAAAGCAGGATCGTGCCTTCATCCGACTCGTCACTGATGGAGGTGAACGCTTCAGCCGTAAGTCCCTGCTCGGTCGTCAGCACCTGCCAGTCCGCCGCCGGATCATAATCAGGTCCCGCGGCTGCCGGGGCAACCACGCTCTTCAGATTGTCGATCTGCGCCGCCGCATCCTCACTGTAAATCTCGACCAGCAGGACGAAATCATCGCCGCTGGAAAAAAGGATGGAATCGGTCACTTCGCCATCATCCAGCGGCGGGATGCCCGGCGCGTAGTTGAAGATCGCGCCGCCGGGGGTGATCACGGTGTTGATCGGCAGTTCGCTGTAGAAAAGCGGGGTGTTAAGACGAACAGTGACCGTTTCTTCAGCGGCGGGCTGCGCTGGCGCGCCTTCGCCGTAGTACATGCCCTCGGCGATCCGCAGCGCTTCGGCGCGCATCCCCTCAATGGCGGCAGCGTTCGAGCCGGTAGTGATTCCATACAGGACGACCAGCTCGCCATTGCTCAGGTCAACAGCGATCAGGATCGAGTTCAGCCCAAGCTGGTTGAATTCGAGAACGGACGCCTCACCGTTTGCCAGCGTCACCGTTTCGATGTCTGCCGGGGTCGCCTCAACGCCGAGAAATGCCAGCGTGGGCAGATAGGCGGCGAAATATTCTTCAGCGGTCTGCGGAACACTCGGCGCGGCGACCAGTGTGTTGACCTCATCGCCACCAAAAAGCTGATAGGTGACGACGACCATCCCCTGAATCGAGACCAGGTTGAGGAAATCCGGCGTGGACTCGCTGAAGAGCATGCCGTCGTCGTAAGTGAGGCTGAACCCTGTATCGGATGTGTAGGTGGTCTGCCCGCCCTGCGCCGCAGCGCCGATCGCGAAGCTCAGCAGGAACAGCAGAACGAGAAAACGAAAAAGTCTTCCTGGCACAATGTTATCCCTTCAAGATCGAAGATTCCTGAGCGACATCGCTCGCTGAGTGCATTATAATCGGATGCATGAATCAGCAAAAGCGACCCCACACCCCTTCCGAACGTATGCGCATCGTCGTCAAGGTGGGCACGAGCGTGCTGACGGGCGGCACGCCGCATCTCAACCGCCAGCGGATGCTTCAGATCGTTCAGCAGACCGCCGCGCTCCACAGCGACGGGCATGAGATCGTACTGGTCAGTTCCGGCGCGGTCGCCGCTGGCCGAGAACGACTTGCCTTCCCTCAGCTTCCGCAGGGGATGCCGCTCAAGCAGATGCTGTCCGCCGTCGGGCAGAGCCGGCTGATCCAGCGCTATGCCGAGCTGTACGACATCTTCGAGATCATCGTGGCGCAGGTGCTGCTGACGCGGGAAGATCTCGGACAGCGAACGCGCTTCCTGAACGCGCGCGACACGCTGCTGACGCTGATCGACCAGCGCATCCTGCCGATCATCAACGAGAACGATACCATCGCTACGGAAGAGATCCGCGTCGGCGATAACGACAATCTCTCGGCGCTGGTGGCAACGCTGATCGAAGCTGACCTGCTCATCCTGCTGACCGACCAGCCCGGTTTGTTCACAGCCGATCCCCGTACCGACGAGAATGCCCGCCTGATCGAGCGTGTCTCGAAGATCGATGATACGACGTGGGCGCTGGCGGGCGGCTCGATGAGCGGGCTGGGGACCGGCGGCATGTTCACCAAGATTCAGGCGGCACAGCTCGCCAGCCGCGGCGGCGTGACCACCATCATCGCCAGCGGGCAGGAGATCAACCCGCTGACGCGCATCGTCGCCGGAGAACCGCTTGGCACACGCTTCGACGCCGTGACCACCCACGTAGAAAACCGCAAGCGCTGGATGCTGGTCGAAAAGACGCGCGGGCGGCTGTACGTGGATGCCGGAGCGGCGAAGAAGCTGATCAGCGGCGGAGCCAGCCTGCTGCCGGTCGGCATTACGCGGGCGGAAGGCGAGTTCACACGCGGGATGACGCTGGCCGTGATCGCGCCGGATGGGCGCGAGATTGCCCACGGGCTGAGCAGCTATGACGACAGGGATGTGCAGCGCCTGTGCGGCGTCAAATCAAGCCAGATCGTCGAAATTCTGGGCTACAGTTATGGCGACGCGGTGATCCACCGCAACAATATGGTGGTATTGTAAATAAACGTCCATCATTGCCATTCCAACCCTGCCATATACTAAAGTCATGAAAGGATAGGGATCGATGCAGATCGACATGCAGGACCTGGGCAGGCGCGCCAAAATCGCCGCCCGCCAGCTCGCCAGGGCCACGACCGAGGAGAAAAATCGGGCGCTGCTGGCAATCGCTGACGCGATGGAAGCCTGCGCCGGGGCGATCCTGGAAGCCAACCGCGCCGATCTCGATGCGGCGCGCGCCAAAGAACTCAGCGAGCAGCTTCTGCGCGATCGCTTCGATCTTGCCAATCGTCTGCCGGGGATGATCGCTGATGTTCGCAAAGTGGCGACGCTGCCTGATCCGGTCGGGCGAGACTATGAGCAGCGCACGCTTGAGAACGGGCTGCGCGTGCACAAGCGCCGGACGCCGCTGGGCGTACTCGGCGTGATCTATGAAGCGCGCCCGAATGTCACCGTTGATGTGGCGGCGCTGGCGCTCAAGACCAGCAACGCCGTCATCCTGCGCGGCGGCTCGGAAGTGCATCACAGCAACATGGCGCTGGTACGGGTGATCCGCGATGCGCTCAGCCAGCCCGGTATCGTCGAGAGCATCCCCGCCGATGCCATCCTGTCGATTGAGAGTACCGACCGCGCCTACGTCGAGCAGATGCTCAGGCTGCACGACTCGATCGATATGATCATCCCGCGCGGCGGCGCGTCGCTGCACCAGTTCTGCCGCGAGAACAGCACCATCCCCGTCATCACGGGGGGGCTGGGGATCTGTCATCTGTATGTAGACGAAACGGCGGATCTGGATGCGGCGATGCCGGTGATTTTCAATGCCAAGACGCAGCGCCCCTCAGTCTGCAATGCGCTGGATACCCTGCTGGTCAACCAGGCAGTCGCGTCGGAATTTCTGCCCCGCGTGATCGAGCATCTCGGTCCTGCGGGGGTGGTTTTCAAGGCTGAGCCGCGCGCGTATGCTCTCGTCGGCGGCGATGAGCGGGTTTCTCCGGCAGGGCCGGAAGATTTTGATACCGAATGGATGGCGCTGATTCTGGGGCTGAAAGTGGTCGATTCGCTTGACGAGGCGATCGATCATATTCAGGCGCACAGCACAGCGCACAGCGACGGCATCCTGACGCGCAGCATGGACGATGCCGCACGTTTCATCAATGAAGTCGATTCTGCGGCGGTGTTCGTCAACGCCAGTACACGCTTCAATGACGGCGGCGCGCTCGAACTGGGCGCGGAGATCGCCATCAGTACGCAGAAGCTGCACGCCCGCGGACCGATGGCGCTCGAAGAACTCACGACGTACAAATGGGTCGTCGTAGGAGACGGACACGTCCGTAAATAAAAGGAACTCTCGTATGGCAAACGTCCTGCTTCTGGAGGACAACCCGGATCTGCTGAGCGTGGTGCAGGAAGCGATCGAACTTTCCGGTCACGATGTACGCACCGCGCAGACGGGTAAAGAAGGTCTGGAACTGCTGGCCGTCGGAGATTTTCATCCCGACGCGATCATCTGCGACATCATGATGCCCGATATGGATGGGCTGACGTTCCTGCGTCACATCCGGCAGGCCCCGCGCTATCGCGATATCTTCTTCATCATGGTCAGCGGCAACGGCGGCGATCGCGACGCCGTGATCGAGGCCGGCGCGGACGAATATCTCGCCAAGCCCTTCAGCATCATCACTGTCAACACCCTGATCGAAGCGCACAGCAGCGAATAGCAAAGCAGAGCGGACACCCAGGGGCGGCAGAACGCCGTCCAGCGGCTTTTAATTCACCCGGCTCCAGACCGAATAGGCGTTATTGACCCCGCGCAGATGTGCCGTGCCGCCATCGGGCAGCCCGATCGCGAGGATGGTCTCACTCGTCGCCGGATCATACAGCACGCCGGTCACGCGCATCAGGTATGAGCCTTCCGGCGTGATCGCATAGCCGAGCAGTTGGCGATAGAGCGCGCCGCCGGGGAACTGTCCGCGCCAGATCGTTTCGAACGTCGGCGATGGCGGCAGCCGGTCTGCGGGAATATCATCAACGGGCAGATCGCTGGGAAGACTGCCCAACCCCAGTGTGCCGTCGTTCAGCAGCACATACGTCATGCCGGTATCCGTGCGCAGGATCATCTGCCCGCCTTCAAACTGCTGCACCAGCGCCACAACCTGCGTTGAGGTATAGCTCGTGCAGCCCGGCGCTGGCTCAACACATTCGATCCCGGCCGCGCTGGCCGCTTCTGCTTCCGGGGTTGGCTCGATCGCAGGTGGTTCCGGCGTGCTGATGATCTCGCCGCTGCCGCCGCCAAAATCGCCGGGCGGCAGGATCGACTCCTGCGTCGGAACCATCAGTAAATCCGGCGTGGGCTGCGCGCCGACCTCAACCGGAGCAGACGGCACGCCGACGACCGGCACGCTGATCTGCGCGGATGCCAGCGTCTGCTGCGTCGAGAGCAGGCGCAGGCTGACGCGGATCGTCACTGTTTCCGGGATGCGATCGGACGGCAGCACCGGCGCGACCACGCCGATCCCTGCGCTCGGCACGATCGGGTCCGTGCGCGGCAGTTCGACATTGATCAGCAAGCCGGAGTCCATCACCTGCTCGAAGAACAGATTGGTATTTTCAGGTCTTGGGGAAACCTGCCAGACGACCGGGATACGCGCAGTGCCAGCCGCCATCTGCGCCGGATCGACAGTCATCCCCTGCTCAGTGGAGAGGCTGATCGCGACCGGCGGCGGCGTGGCAGGCTGCTCGGCCGGGATGAGGATGTCACGGTAATCGATGGTAGCGCCGCCCGCAAGGAAGCGCAGGCTGACGCGCACGCGCAGCTCAGCAGGCGTCGTCAGCGGCAGGACCGGCGCGATCACACCGCTGCCTGTGCTGGGGATGATCTCCACTTCACGCGGCAGCTCGATATTGCGCAGCGTGCCATCGGGCATCACCTGCTCAAAGTACAGATTCGAGCCATCCGGGCGGTCGGTCACCTGCCACGAGATCGGAATACGCTCCAGACCTGCCCCCGCTTCCTGAATGCTGACGGTCGTGCCCGCATCGACGAACAGATAGAACAGGCGGGGCGCGCCCGGCGTTACGACAGCGGTTGGAGGGGCGCTGGTGGGCGGTGTATCCGTCGGCGCGGGGGTCGGCGGTGGCGCGCCGGGCGGCAGCAGCGGGACGGCGGCATAAGCCTGATCCAGCACACGCCCATTGCCGATGTCATACAGGCGCAGGCGCAGCAGGATATAGGTGCTGCCTTCGGGAACAGCCAGCGGCTGCACGACGCCCGTTCCAGATGAGGGTACGATCGCGACACTGCGCGGCAGTTCGACCAGCGCCGCACGTCCGCCATCAAGGATCTGCTCAAAGATCAGATTGCTGTTGGCGGGGCGGTTGATCACGCTCCAGCGCACATTTGCCCGCACGCTGCCAAGCTGATCAAACGGCAGCGCCGCGCCTTCGTAGACGAAGCTGGTGATCGCCGGTCGATCGGGGTTTGCGCCGGTCTCGCCGCCCGTCGTGATGGCAATATTCAGGGCGCGTTCGTCGAGGACTTCATTGTTGATGAAATTGATCAGGCGCAGGCGGATCGTCACTGCATCCGAGCCGTCCACAGGAACCGGCGCAACGACACCCGTGCCTTCAGAACTGACGTAGGGGTTGGCGCGCGGCAGCTCGACATTGACCACCGAGCCATCCGCCATGATCTGCTCAAAGACAAGGTTGGCGGTTGGTGGGCGGTTGCGGACGCTCCAGCGCACGGGAACGCGCGCCGTCCGTGCTGACAGCATTTCGCGGTTGACCTGAGAGGCGTCCGTCTCAAACAGGGTGATCTCCGGAATGCCCTGCGCAGCAGGAGCGGCAAACACCGTCGTGCCGATCACCGCTGCGACCACCGCGACAGCAAGCAAGACCATCAGAATCGATCTGCGCATGGGACGCGCTCCCCTTGTTCGCCAAAAGCAAAAAACGCAGCCTGCTTTTCAGGATGTTACTTCGCGGATTATACTCGAAAAACCATCGGGCGAACGCACAAAGGACGAAATCGATGGATCTCACGGAGCAGATCCTGAATCTGGTCGAAAACCCGCATTTCAAGACGCTCGTGGAAGTCGGCGCGCACGATGATCTGCGCTCTGTGCATCTGGCACAGCACTTCAAGCAGGTCTTCTGTTACCACGAATTTCTGAAAGTGCCGGAGCGCGAGGAAGGTAACCTGACCGTGCGGCGCGTGCCCTATCTCGATGTGCTTGACGAACTGCATCGCTACGACGTGGTGCTGATCGAGAACGAATTTCATCACTTCCCGGATATCTGGCAGATGTGGACCTACGAACGGCTGGGGCGCTATCAGGAACTGCTGCTGGTCGAGTGGGATATGACCGGCAACAACAACTACTTCTACAGCGCCTTCCAGAACTGCGCCCCGCTTTGCCAGCTCACCCGCGAGATCATGAACCGCTTCATCAGCGACAAGAAGATCGAGATCGAAGCGGCCGTCAAGGGGCGCTACGTGGAAACGATCGAGACGCGGCAGGATCTGGTCGATTACTACCGCTACATCCTGCCGGATCACTATCCCTTCGGCGAAAAGGACTTCATGCGCCGCGCCGCCGGCACACAATACCCGCTCGAACTCTGGGAAGGCTTCGATCTGTTCAAAATTCGGCGGACAGCGCCGGTCTACTGACGCCGTTCAATCGGCGATCGTCTCGACCTCTTCCCCGCGCAGGCGGCGATACGTCGCCTGGAGCGTCAGCGCATCGGCGACATGGAAGGGAAGCGGGGCTTCCACGCCGACCGTCCCCTCAACGCCGAAGTCGATGAACGCCTGAAGCAGCGCCCTGTAATTGACATCGGCTTCGTTGAGCGGCAGATGCTCCTTTTCACCCTTCGGGCCATAGTCGATACCGCTCATATGGAAATGCATGTGTTTGATGCCACGATCGCCGAGATGTTCCCTGACGCGCCGCAGCGCATCGGCGAATTCATCATACGTGTTGAACGTGCCGTCCCCCGTCCGCGCGTGAAGATGCGCCCAGTCGATGCACGGCAGAACGCCGGGCACTTCCTTGCTGAGCTGGATCACTTCGTCCAGCGTGCCGAACATGGCGGACTTGCCCATCGTCTCCGGGCGCAGGTTGACCGTAACGCCTTCCTCGCGCAGGATGCCGGTGATCTCCAGCAGCTTCTCTTTGGCGCGCTCGTAGACCTGTTCCGGCGGCTGTGAATGATAGGATCCGGGATGAAAAACAATGTCGTAAGCGCCCGCCTTGAAGCCCGCGCGCGCCGCGGCCAGCAGGCGCTCGTCGCTCTTGCGCATCAGCTCGTCCGTCTGGCTGTTGAGGTTGATGAAATAGGGCGCATGCACGCTGAGCGAAATCCCCGCGCTCTCCGCCGTCTGTTTGATCTGCGCGCAGGTCTCGTCGCTGACGCGCACACTCTGCACCCAGGCGATCTCCAGATGATCGAAGCCGAGTTCCCTGCTGTGCCGGATGGCGGCGGGCGTGCCTGAAGTCGGCGTCGTCTGCGGTGAACCCACGACGCCAAAACGCAGCGGGTCAGTTGGTTTGCTCACGCAACGCTCCTTGTCAAAATCACGTATAGTGTTGTGGAGACACACTCTCCGCATCCCCTAACCCGTCCCCTGCCTCATATGAGGCGGGGGACACCCTGAGGATGCCGCTGCCTGATTTTAGCACATGAGGTCGCCCGAATGCTTTCCCGCAGTGTCACCTTCCAACGTCGATCGCTCATCCTGTCGCTGGTCGCGTTTGCGCTGGCGCTGATCGCATGGAACGTGCCGCAGCTCGATTTTCTGCTCTATCCACTGCGCCTGTTCGTGACGTTTGTGCATGAGGCGGGGCATGGGCTGGCGGCGCTGCTGACAGGCGGGCAGATCGGGCGGCTGCACGTGTATCCGAACGGCGCAGGTGTGGCTTCGACGGGCGGCGGGCTGCGCTGGGTCATCCTGCCGGCGGGCTACCTGGGGGCGGCGCTCTTCGGCGCGGGGCTGTTCTATCTTGCCAACCGCATTCATCACACACGGGCGATCAGCGTCACGCTGGGCGCGCTGATCGCGCTGATCGCCGTGCTGTACACCGATCTGTTCTCGCTGGCGTTCGTCGTCGGCGCGCTGATGGGCGCAGGGCTGATCGGGCTGGGGTTGAAGGCGAACGAAGATATCACCCTGCTGGTGCTCAATTTCCTGGCGGTGATAACCGGGCTGAACGCCGTGTTCGATCTGTTCGGGCTGATCCGCAGCGCGGATATGACGATGGGGACGATCCGCAATGACGCGGCGGCATTCTCGG
>SZPD01000527.1 GCA_030263515.1 Anaerolineae bacterium CFX9
GAGAATGTCGCCGGACGGGCTGACGATCACCATGTCATCGGGCGTGATCTGGTGGTAATCGACCCGGCTCGGCGTGACGATCAGCCCTTCCGGGATGCGTGCCGAAGCGTTGCCATACGTCCCGATGATCTGCCCCATCGCCTCCAGCCGCAGGCAGGCGTCGATGATAGCCTGCCTGAGTTCGGTGTAGTCGTTCATTGTTCGTCCTGCCTGAAATCCGTGATCCAGTCGCCATCCCACAGGCTGGGAAAGGGATTCTGAACGTAGGGATGATCGGCGATCGCCTGATCATCGAGTTCGATGCCAAGCCCCGGCGCATCCGTGAGGAAGAATTCGCCGCGCCGGATCGGGTTCCAGCCCCGCACAAGATCGCTGCGCCACGGCACATCGAACTCGGCGAAGGCTTCCTGAATATAGAAATTCGGTGTGCAGACATCGACATGCAGGGCGGCAGCAAGCGCCACCGGGCCTACCGAACAGTGCGGCGCGATACGCATGTCGGACACGGCGGCGAGCGTGGCGATCCGCCTGCTCATCAGGATGCCGCCGCAGTGCGCCACATCCATCTGCACAACATCTGCGGCGCGCAGGCTGCACAGCCGGGCGAAATCTGACAGTGTGTACAGCCGTTCTCCGGCAGCGATCGGCAGCGCGGTACTCCGCTTGACCTCCAGCAGCAGATCGATATTCTCAGGGATGATGGGTTCCTCGCACCAGGCGGGGCGCATCGGTTCGAGTGAGCGCATCATCCGGATCGCTTCTCCAGCGGAAAGCCGCCCGTGAAATTCGATCATCAGATCGACTTCACTGCCGACTGCCTCGCGTACTGCCGTCACCATGGCAATGGCGGCTTCGCGCTGTGCCTCATCCATATCCTTCCATGCCACGCCGAACGGATCGAACTTGAGCGCGCGATAACCCCGTCGCACGGCGTCGCGCGCCTGTTCTGCGTAATCACGGATCGAGACAGCCCCACCATACCAGCCGTTGGCATAGGCAGGGATACGCCGGTGATAGCGCCCACCCAGCAGCTTGTAGATCGGCTGGCCACAGGCTTTGCCGACAATATCCCAGAGGGCGATCTCCACACCGCTGATCGCGGTCATGACCGTCGCGCCGCCCTGATACTGATCGCGTATCAGATCGCCGACGATGCGCTCAATCTCGAACGGATCGCGCCCCAGCACACGTCCTTCCACCCATTCATGGCAGAGGGTCTGCACCGTTTTTTCCTGCCATTCCAGCGAAGCCTCTCCGATGCCGGTCAGCCCGGTATCGGTGTGCAGACGGATGAACAGATAGTTGCGCAGGCCAGCATTCGCCATCAGCGTTTCAAACCGGGTGATCTTCATGGCAGACCTTATCGTAAACCCGTCACAAGAGCACCGACACGCTGGCGGAACTGCTCGATCGCGGCTGCGCCGTCAAGAACGCCGATCTCCAGATCATAGACGCGCTTTTCCCCCGGCTGGAGGGTGATGATCTGTCCGCGTTCACGGGCGATAGCGCGGCCAAAGGTGTTGGTGCATGGCTCAATGCCGACCGCGTACTGCCCTTCGCCCATCATTCGCCATTCCAGGTACTGGGGGAACTGCTGCTGATTGTAAACGACATACATGCCCAACCCGCTCCGATTGACGATGGCAACGGGCACGCTGCCGTCCGGTTCAGCGGCCATCTCCAGCTCAAAACCCTGAAGCTGCCAATCCTTCTGCGGCGCGATGAACGTGCTGTAGGCGCTGGCATCCCCCAATGGCAGGCCGTCCGGCACTGCCGGCGGTTTTGTGACCGGCGCGATCTGCTCCGAGCC
>SZPD01000109.1 GCA_030263515.1 Anaerolineae bacterium CFX9
TTTTATTCGCCCGGCTGGAGAGCCGCTTCCCGCAGAGTTTGCAGCCGCTCCAGGTGCTGGTGAATACTTTTCTCGTCCGGGAAAAGCGCCAGCGCATGCCGGTAAAGCTCAATTGCCCCGTCAATATCCTGCTCAGCTTCAGCAGTTTCCGCCGCCTGAACAACTACTTCCACCGCCTGCGGCAGCAGGCCGCACCGCGTCAGGTGGAAAGCCAGCGCCATCGTCTGAGGGATGGATCGCGGCTGCTGGCGATAAAAGTTGACCGCAAGGCGATGCAGCTTCATCCGCTGCATCCGCGACAGGGTTTCGTAGATCACCCGCTGGGTCATGCCGTGGCGAAAGTCGTGGATCCCCCGCTCCACTTCCTGAATGATCTGCGCAGAAACCAGCTCCTCAACCAGCAAACGTATCGCATCCAGATCGGTTGTTTCGCTGAGCGCCGCCAGCGCTTCAACAGTAAAATCAGCTTCAAGAATGGCGGCTGACCAGAGCAGGCTGCGCGCGCTGTCGGACAGCCTGTCCAGCCGGCTGACCACAAGCTGCCGCACATCCTCCGGCAGGGCATCAATATCCGCTTCCGGTCGCAGTTCCGCGCGCCCATTGACGATCTCGATGAAATCCCGGTCGTGCAGCGTCCTGAGCAGCGATTCGACAAACAGTGGGCGGCCGCTGGTTCGTGTCCACAGCAGCTCTGCCAGCCGGGGGCCGAGTTCACTGGCATGCAGGATCGCCATGGCGATCAGGTTGGTCTCATCCTGTGTCAGATCGGGCACGAGCAGCGTCTGAATGTCCAGGCCGACCTGCACCGTCGGTTCATACGTCACCAGAAGAACCAGTTTGCCCTGCGTGACATTCGCCAGCAGGTAGCGCAGAAGTTCAAGCGCGGCGCTGTTTTCCTGATGAACATCGTCAATGACGATCAGCGTTGGCGTCTCATCGCAGAAATGGCGGATAAAGCTGACCAGCCCATCTTCAAGGCTGGTGCGTTTTTCCGCCTGTTTCCACAAACCGCTCTTATCGACCGGAAGTCCGCTGGCTTCAGGGTTATTCTCGGTAGCGCGGCGCATCAGACCGAACAGGCCGGAACGCCTCATCTCTTCCGTACTCATCTTCTGAACTGCCGCGAACAAATCTGTAACCCGCTTCTGCGTTTCTGGAGGCAGATCATTCACCGGCGCATCTGCCGGGGTGGCGGGCGGAGTCTGCGCTGCTGCTTTTGGAGCAACCGCCACACTCGGCGCAACGCTGTCGAAAAGCAGCTCACTCAGGACGGACTCGACGCCGGGCAAACCGATGCTGCGCAAACGCTCACTCAGCAGGCGGCGTGCTTCCGCGTCCCTGCGCCCCACTTCCAGATCGAGAAGCTGCGCCACAATCGCTGACCAGGTGGTCTTGCGGTTGTTGCGCGTCTGGCAGCTTGCCCATGCGACCCGGAAGCCGCTGCTCTGCGCAGCCTTGACGAACTGCTTGGCAATCCGCGTCTTGCCGATTCCAGCATCTCCGACCAGCGCCAGCGCACGCCGCCGCCTTCCCATCGCCTGGCGCAGCGTCATCGTGAGCGACAGCATGAACATATCGTGACCGATAAACGGCAGATCAGATGAAATATTCAGATCGACTGCTGGCGACGTGGCTCGCACGACAGAGAACGGATGGATCGGCTTGCGTTTTCCCTTGAGGATGAGGGGTTCCAGCGCCTCTACCTCAAAAGCATGCTGAACGTGCTCATAAACGCGGCTGCTGATGAGGATGTGCCCCATTTCCGCATTGGCCATCAGCCGCGCAGCCAGGTTGACATCATCTCCCATGACCGTGAACTCGCGGCGCTGCTTCCAGCCGACTTCACCGGCAAAGATCTCGCCCTGCGTGATGCCAACCCGAAACGAAACATACTGTTCACGACGTAATGCAGGCGGAAGTTCTTCGCTCAGGCGGGCGTTAAATTCCTGGAGCTGATGCCGGATCTCCAGCGCAGCAGTCACGGCGCGTTCCGGATCATCCGGGTGCGCTACTGGCGCGCCGAACGTGATCAGCATCTTGATGCCGAGCTTGTAAGGATCTGTGCGCGCCAGCGTGCCGCCATACGACGTGATAATCCGCTGCACGATGTTATAGAAGCGCCCCAGCAGCGATGTCACCAGACCGAGGTGATCATCGCCCCAGTCGTTCAGCATCTCCGCAAAACCGGTACAGTGTACGAAAACGGTCGTTGTGAAGCGGTTCTGGCTGAGCAGGTGATGATCATCATTGTTGACCAGTTCATGCAGCACATTCGGAGCCACATAGCGGGATACCGCCTGCACACGGCGAAGCTGGCTGCGCAGGTTTTCCAGCAGGTTGGTCGTTTCAAAGTCGAACAGCGCGCCGGAACGTGCCTTGCGCCGCCGCAGCAGTTCAAACTCATAATCATCAAGGTTATCGCCGAAGTCATCGATGATCTGGCTGAAGCCCTCAGCCAGAGGATGAGAGCGGAACTGAGCGGCAACCGCCTGCGCCAGCGCATCGTCAACGATCACTTCATCCCGATCGCCAACGCCTTCCGCCTGCATCGCCAGTCCCGGCAGATCACCCTGAATGATGTGATCCCGCTGCGTGTTGTTCCCCACCAGCGCCTCGAACAGGCTGCCGCGCGCGATCCCGATCGACATACTCAGGCTGCTGGTGTGATCGGAACCCAGAAGCTGCATAAGCTGTTCATTCTGAACCGGCTGAAACTTCGCCTTCATCGCACGCTGCATGCGCAGCCCGGTGCGGATGGCTTTGTAAGTCTCCGTGAGATCGTCCGGGTTATCCGCATTCGGGAAAAATGCCAGCAGGGCATCCCCGGCAAATTTGAGCAACTGCCCGTCGCTCTTGGCGAGGATCTCAAGCATGGTGGCGAAGTAGTCGTTGAAGACCGTGGTCAGGATTTCCGACCCTTCTGCCCCGCTCTGCTGCTGGATCTTCTCGGAAAGCGCGGTAAACCCGGAAACGTCAGCAAACAAAAACGCGCCAAGGCGCAGCGCGCTGTAATCCTTTTCGATCAGTTCTTCTTCATCAGCGATGTACTGCGGCAAAAAGGATTTGACCGCGGTATGCACCCCGTTGAGATGCGCAATAGCGGCGCGGAGCGCTTCCCGTTCCGGGAGCCGCTCCATCAGTGTGACAGGCAGAAATCGGCTGAGATCGGCCTGAAAATCAAACTCCAGTGTCATCGAATTCTCGCTGTGTACACGAGATCAGAACAGCGATCAGGCGTCCTATGAATCGCGCTTCTTCGGCTGCGAAACCCGATCAGAAAGGATCGACCATAAGCCAAAGACAGAATTGCTGGCGCGTTTGGCGCGCAGGTTGACGCGGTAGCGCAGATTAGGCGCTTCTCCGCTGATGATCAGCCAGCCAAGCCGCGACAGATCGTTCACCGTTTTTTCAAGATCATCGATCCGCGAACTGAGCTTGGAACGAAGCATATCACTTGTTACCCCGTCCGTCATCCCTGCCTGATCGCGAAGAAGAGACAACATCACCTGCTTCTGATCTGCCGGCAGATCCGTGATATCGAGCGGCGTGATGCCCGCCGGCTCGTCATCACCGACTTTTCCGCTGAGGTGGTCATATAAACCCGGCATGGCAAACCCCTCTAATAGAATTCCGGCAGTTCAATAGGCTCGGTCTGAGGGCGGCAGATCCCGCACCAGATCACATCGGCGACGACAACAGCTTTGGGCGTATTGTTCGCGCCCACATAAATCGTCTGAATAAACGGCATTTTCGATGCGTGATCCTTGCAAACAAAGCGTCCACAAAAGCGACAGGATGCATTGGCAGCCCCGTCACACACCCAGCAGGCAGCAGCCATTCAGTTCACTTCTTTCGTTGATGCATGCGCAGGTTCCAACATTGTACTGTCAAACCGTAATTTCATTGTAATGACATTTTTCATAATTAACTGATAATGTCATGAGCAATTTCTGTGACAGTCCTCGTCCAGGCATGGCTGGCGTTCAGCGCCGAGAAGATGTGGTTGCTGGCGTTGAAGACGACATCTTCCGAGAGCGGCAGGATGCCGGATACATCCGCGCCGTAAGTCTGCTGGATATTGGCGCGCATGCTGGCGAAATCAAATCGCGGCAGCGCCTTGTTGACCACCAGCCGCAGTTTGGGCACTTCGAGCTTGCGGGCGATATCGACCGTGACGGCAGTTCCCTGAAAGTCCTGCTGATCGGGACGCAGGATGACCACCAGCGTGTTGGAAATGGCGATCGAGAGCAGCGTTTCCTCGTTCAGCCCCGGATGCGTGTCGATGATCAGGTAATCGAGTTCCAGCTTCTTGATCAGGGTGTGAAATCCCTGATTGAGCAGGTTCACATCATAGCCTTCACGCAGAATGCGCGCGATTTCGTTGGTGCGGATGCTGGAGGGGATCAGCCACAGGTTCAGCCCCGCAAGATAGCTGCGCGAAGCATCCGCCTGCCCTACCTCAGAGACAGAGTAAGCGATATCTTCGATCGGCGCTCTGCCCCACAGAAAGTCATTGAGCGACTTCGTCATGCGCGTCTCATCAAACCCGAAAAGGACATGCACACCGGGAGACTGGATATCTGTATCCACGATGCCTACGCGGCTGCCCTGCTTGGCCAGCAGGTAAGACAGGTTGGCAGCCAGGTTGGACTTGCCGGTTCCACCCCTGAACGAGTGAATTGAGATAATTTCACCCATGAACGCTCTCCCCGCGTATTTTTTCAGATGCCGCTAAATTCGCGCAACGTCCGATGAATATAGCGCAATTCCCTGAGGCGCGAAACTTGCAGACCGATTCCTGAAACCTTAAGCAGGCGGGGCTATCATCAGTGCTAGATTGGTGATAAAGTTCACAACCAGACTTTGTAACAAAAATCTCAAATGCGTCTGATCATGCACTCCAGCATCGAAGGAGACGGGCATACATGAAGGGTATCTTCAGCTGGATCACGACTGTTTCACTGCGCTTTCGAGCAGTCACCCTCGCGGCGATGGTGGTGATCTCCGTTCTTGGTGTTATTGCGATCACCCAACTGCGCCAGGAACTGATCCCTGCGGTTGAATTCCCGCAGACGATTATTCTGTCGCAGGCAAGCGGAATGACAAGTGAGCAGGTGCTGAACGTGCTCACCACGAGAATAGAAAACGCTCTCCAGGAAATTCCGCAGATCGTCAACATCGAAAGCACGACGACCGGCTCATTTGGAGCAGTCGTGACCGCGCGCAACAATTTCGGCGATAATCAGGCACGCCTCCAGCAAACCATCCGCGAAGCGCTCGATCAGATCTGGCTACCCACGCGCCGGATCGCGCCATCTGCAAATGAAGATCCGGCCGCCTTTGCCGCCCGCCTAATGGCCGATCTGACGCCGGATGTGCTGATCTATCTCGAAGAACGCGACGCCAATTTCCTCTTTCAGCTCACGCCGGAAGTCTGGTCATCGCTCTCCGACGACACCCTGCGCACCGTGCTGGCCTATCTGGCTGCCAAGGAACAGGAATCGGCTGATCAGGGGAACGCCCTGCGCCGCCTGATCGATCAGGAAATTCTTCCCGCGCTGGTGAATCTCGATGTCGTCGCCACGGTCAATGTGAGCGGCGGGCAGCAGCTTCCGGACGATCTCCAGACGGCTGAAGAAGCGCCTTCCGCCCCTGCCGAACGCCGCAGTCAGCTTTTGCAGCTCACCCCTGAAGTCTGGGCGATCGTCTCGGAACGACTGGGGCTTGGCGCGCTCACCCCGGAGACGGCGGAAGCGCTGGCGGGCGAGCCGTTCGCAATTCCCGATGGCATCCCTGCCCTGCCCGACTCATGGCGGACGGATCGCTTTGAAACAGCCGCCGACCTGCGCGAGATGCGCACGCTGACGCGCACCGTCGGCAGTGTGTTCAACAACTTCATCACCTCCGGCAGCATCGTCGGCGCGCTTGGACAGACCGATGACCTCACGCCAGAGGTGATCGAGCAGATGCTGGCGATCGAGCCGGGAATGGTGAATTATTTCAAGGCTGAGCATCTCGTCGCTATGAGCGATGAAGTGTTCGCCGCCCTGCCCGATGACTTCATCGCCAGCCTGGATGGCTTTACCCGTGACGAGCTGGCGGCGCGCGCGCTGGCAGAGTCGATCACAGGACAGGATGCCACCTTGCCGCCGGTGGATCTGCCCCAGCCGTGGCGGATTTCGCCGCCTCAACTGATCACGTTCAGCTTTGACGATCTGCCGCTGGCAACCTTCAGCGTCAGCGGAAACGGCGTGATCGCTGCCGAAGCTGCGGAAAGCACGCAGACCCCACCTGTAGAGCAGGAACCCCAGCCTGTGACGCAGCCTGAGGCAGCGCCTTCCACGCCAGCAGCGACCACGCCGCCGCGCGAAATCCCCGAAGGGCCATCGCTGCCCCTGTTCTACAACCTGCTGGGCGGGTTTATCGGCGTTGAGCTGAACACTGCCGATGATCTGATCGATCTCCAGCTTCCGGAAAATGTGTCGGCGCAGTTTGGCGGGGCTGGCTCGCTCAGCGCGGCAGATCTGTTCAATTTCCTCATGCTGCTGGGCAACCCTGATGCACTGCCGCCGGGCGTGTCCATGCCGCCGATCCCGCTTGACCCGGCTGTCCTGATCGGTGGTCTGAGTCCGGAAGTAATCGCCTTCCTCGCCGAGAATGACCCAACCTTTGTGCCGAGCTTGCAGGCGAGTGTGTTCAACGTCTTCAGCGATCGTGTGCTGAGCCTGCCACAGATTGCGCCGCCGCTGGACAGCGCCTGGAACGCGCTCAGCAGTCAGCCGCAGTTCAGCCAGCAGCCGCTGCGGAACGCCGCAGACGTGATAGCTATCGGCAACGGCTCAGCTTCGAATGTCCTGAACACCATCAACAGCGCCATTCCCAGCCGGTTTGAAGGCTACGAGGTCCGCCTGTTCAGTAGTCTCTCTCCGGCGGTCGTCCGCTACTTCGCGCTTCAGCAGCCCGATTTCTACGAGACGCTGGACGAAGATGTGGTGACGAAGTTTGCGCCAGAGGTCCTTGCAGCGCTGCCGGAGTCCTATATCGCTTCGCTCGATCCGGATGTAGCGGCTTCGCTGGCAGCCATCGCGGCGGGTGAAGCGCCATCGGCGATGGATGAGCTGGCCGCGCTTTACGTCACCAACGTTCCGCCTGCCGACCCGAATGCGCCGGTGCTGAATGCCGACTGGCAGTTCATCGGTGATTTCATCGGCGTTGAACTGAATTCTGCCGATGACTTCTTCCGGTTCTTCCCGGACGTGCCTAACTTCCTCAACAGCTTCTTCGACAGCGCCCAGGGTGCTGCCTTCGCGCCGAATCTGTTCGGCAATCTCTCAGCAGAAGCGCTTGATTATATGGTGGGTCGCCAGCCAGACCTGCTGACGCGGCTTCGCATTGAGGCGCTTCAGCTTCTCAGCCCTGAAGTCGTCAGCGGACTGCCGCAGAGCGTGCAGGATCGTCTGACAACGGGTGAAGAACCCTTCGTGCCAACGAACGCGGTCACACGCACAAACGGCAATTCCAGCTTTAACGTCACCATCTTCAAGGCGCGCGACGCCAACACCGTTGAAGCCTATCACATTGTGGAAGATGCCCTGCACCGCATTGATGAGGCGAACGAGAACATCGTGATCAATGTCGCCTTTGAGCAGGCGAGCTTCATTGAAGAGTCGATCGGCGGCGTGGCGCGTGAAGGGGGCCTCGGCGCTGTGTTCGCCGTGGTCGTCATCCTGATCTTCCTGAGCAGCGGCGTTTGGTCACGGCGGCCGCGCACGATCGTGGGGGCTGTGCTGATCGTGTTCTTCCTCGCCGTGCTGGCGCTGCTGGTGGGTCTGAATTCAGGCGCGACGGGCGGCGATCTGTCGCTGGCATGGGATCAGACGGATGTGGTTGTTCGCTTCCTGCTGATCGCCGGCATGATCGTCGGCGCGCTGATCATCCTCTTTCCGGGCCGACTGCCTCGCCCCGCGTGGCGCAGCACGATCGTCACGGCGGTCAGCATTCCGCTGTCCATCCTGATGGCGATGGCGCTGATGCGCTGGCTGCCCCCGGCTGTCAACAGCGCGCTCGCCCCGGCAGCAGAAGGCTCGCCCTTCCTGACCTTCATCCTGCGGCTGTTCCCTGCCAGCCTGACGATCAACATCATGACCCTTTCCGGTCTGACCGTCGCCATCGGGCGCGTCGTCGATGACTCGATCGTGGTGCTGGAGAATATCTTCCGCGAAGTTCAGGCGGGCGGCGACAAGCGGGAAGCGATCATCCGCGGCACGCGCGATGTTTCCGTGGCGATCTTTGCAGCCACGGTCATCACAGTCGTCGTCTTTCTGCCGCTGGGTCTGACCGGAGGCATCATCGGCGAATTCTTCCTGCCGTTCGGACTAGCGGTGACGTATTCGCTGATGGCGTCGTTCTTCGTCGCGATCACGGTCGTCCCGGTCATGGCGTACCTGATGCTGAACAAGAATGAGATTGGCGAGGAAGAACGCGGCATTCTGGAGCGTATCTACGTGCCTGCGCTGCACTGGGCACTCGGACGCCCTGCAAACCGCGCGATCGTGCTGGCGATCGCTTTTGCGTCGCTCATCCTTGCTGGAGTTTTATTCGCGGGTCGTCCACAGGCTTTCCTGCCTGCTTTTGGAGAACCGCAGATCGGCGTCTCCGTCGAACTGCCTTCCGGAACCCGCATTACCGAGACGAACGCGCTGGTGAGCGAATTTGAAGCCTTCGTCCGAAACGAACTGCCCGCAGACGAGATCGGCAACATCCAGGTCACGATCGGCAACAGCGGGCTGGACTTCCAGACCCTGCTGCTTGGCAACCGTTCGGTGAGCGAAAATATCGCTAACATCACGATCGGCGTGGAAGACCCCGGACGGCTGGACACGTTCACTGCCGAAGTGCGTGCCGGGGCAGAACGAATCTTTGGAGAAGGCAATGTCACGGTTTCCGGCGCGTCGCTCAGCGAGCAGGGTTTTGGCGGTTTCGCGCTTGAGCTGAGCGGTCCGCAGGAAGATCTGATCGCCCTCAACCAGCGTGTGATCGATACGCTCAACGCAGTGCCGGGTCTCGCCAACGTCTCCAGCAATCTGGCTGGGCTGGGCGCGCCGGGCGGCGAAAACAGCCCGCCCACGTACATCCGCATCGATGGGCAAACGGCCGTGCGCTTCACAGGTGAACTGGAGACAGAAAACACGCTCGGCGTCACCAATGCGGCGAAGGAAGCGCTGCTTGCGCTGCCCGATCTGCCGCCGACAGTAACAGTCAGTGAGGGTTTTGAAACCCGCCTTCAGACCGAAGGCTTCGCCAATCTGTTCGTTGCGATGGGCATCGCCATTGCCATCGTGATCGTCATCCTGGTCATCACGTTTGGCTCGCTCGTCCACTGGCTGGACATCATCCTGAGCATCATCGTCGCTCCGGTCGGGGCAGCCATCCTGCTCACGCTGACCAACCGTGTCCTCGGCATTTCTGCCCTGATCGGGATGCTGATGCTGATCGGTATCGTGGTGACCAACGCCGTCGTGCTGATCGACCGCGTGCAAAGCAATCAGCGCGAACGCCGGATGAATGTGCGCGACTCGCTGCTCGAAGCAGGTGAGCGCCGCCTGCGCCCGATCGTCATGACCGCGCTGGCGACGATCTGCGCGCTGCTGCCGCTGGCGATCGGGCTGTCCCGTGGGGCGATCATCGCCTCGGAACTGGGGACGGTCGTCATCGGCGGTCTGTTCAGCTCCACCCTGCTGACGCTGATCGTCGTGCCGGTCGCCTACATGCTGCTCTCTCCGCTCCACAAGGCGCTGCTGCGCCTGATCGGGCGCAAGGATTAGGACTGCCCGGTTTAGCAGGCAACAAAAAAGGCGGGACTGAACTCATCACGTCCCGCCTTTTGATTCTGCAAACAGCAGCTAGCCGATGCTCTCCGCCTCAGTGACCGGCTTCTGATGCACCAGATCGAGGCGCTCGCCCACCGTTTCAAATGCCTTGAGCGCCCGGTCGAGATGCTCGAACGTATGGGTCGCCATATAGCTGGTGCGCAGCAGGCTGCTCGACGGTGGCACACCCGGCGGAAGCACCGGGTTGGTATACACGCCCTCGGCGATCAGCGCGTGCCATGCAAATACGGTATTCAGCTCATTGCGGATCAGAATCGGGATGATCGGCGTATTGCTTTTGCCCGTATCATAGCCGAGGCGCTTAAGCCCGGCGCGCATGTACTCGGCATTATCCCACGTCTTCTGAACAATCTGCGGCTCGTTCTCCATGATTTCCAGCGCCTTAAGCGCCGCGGCAGCGCTCGGCGCAGTCAGGGCGGCGGAGAAGATCAGGGAACGCGCATGATGCTGAATGTAATGAATCACCGTTTCGTCGCCGGCGATAAACCCGCCGATCGACGCAAAGCTCTTGCTGAAGGTCCCCATGATCAGATCAACCTGATCGGTCAGCCCAAAGTGATGCGCTGTGCCGCGCCCCATCCCCGTGACGCCGATGCCATGCGCATCATCCACCATGATGCGCGCGCCATAGCGCTTGCAGATTTCGACGATCTCAGGCAGCGGCGCAATATCGCCGCCCATGCTGTAGACGCCATCGACGATCACCAGCTTGCCGGCATCGGCAGGAATTTCCGCCAGCACCTTTTCAAGGCTGGAAACATCGTTGTGACGGAAGCGGCGCATCTCTGCGCGCGCCATCATGCAGCCATCGACGATGCTGGCATGATCATCCTTGTCGATGATGACGTAATCGTTCTTCCCCAGGATAGCCGTGATCGTGCCGACATTCGTCTGGTAGCCCGTGGAAAACACCAGCGCAGCTTCCTTGCCGACGAATTTTGCCAGGCGGCGATCCAGCTCCAGATGCAGCTCCAGCGTCCCGTTGAGAAAACGTGACCCGGTCACACTCGTCCCGTAGCGCGCGAGCGCTTCAATCGCAGCCTGGCGCACTCGTGGATCCGTCGTCAGGCCGAGATAATTGTTCGAGCCGATCATCACGACTTCGCGACCCTCAAACAGCGCCACTGCGCCTTCCGTATCGCTCAGAGCGCGGAAGTATGGGTAGATACCCGCCTTCATGGCGTCCTTCGCATACGTGTAGTTTCTTGCCTTGTCAAATAGGTCAGCCACCTAGCGTCCCTTCTACCCTGTGGTTCTGTGCGCCCTGCGGGCTATCATCACAGACAATAACCCCGTCATACGAACAAAGTTCTATCTGATGAGTAAGCCCGAATTGTAATCGGTAAACAGGGAACCCACAAGCCGCTGAACAGTAAATTCAGAATTTATTGAATTTTCCGCGCCGAAAATTCCTTGCGCAACTGGTCACCGATACGCTACAATTACGGCATAATCATGAGTAAATTTCTGTCGATTGTCAGCGGTGAGGAGTAACGCCGAGATGTCGTCACTGGCACTTAAGCGCATCATTGTGTGGGTCGTTTCACTGGCGCTGGGGTTCATCATCACAGCCGCCTTTGTGACGCTGATCCTGCCGTGGATGGGACCCAATAACGGGCTTCCGATCTCGATCCAGAAGTACGGTATTCAGTACTACATCTGGACGGCACTTCCCCTTTCCGGCGTCTTTCTCGTGTGGCTGGATTACTTCCTCGACACCCGCATCCTGCCAGACTAGAAATACGTCTTCACGGAAATCCATAAGATGCACTCAACCCCCGGTGTCAGCGCCGGGGGTTTTCTGTGAGTCCTGCATCAGGCGATCATCAACTGCTCTCCAGCAGCGAGGCCAGCCCCTGCACACTGGTGCGGTTATGGATGCGCAGGCGCGTCAGCTCCAGCCGATTATCTGTGGTATGCACAGCGCCCCCCTGCGTGGTCACAGCGCGCCATACGCCAAGCGATTCCAGCACGCTAAGGACGCTGCTGTCGTAGAAGCCCACCGGATAGCAGAACATACGTGGTTCCCGGCCAGTATAGGCGCGCAGGCTTTCGAAGCTGCCCAGGAGCTGATATACCAGAAAGTCATAGTCGCGCCCACGCAGATCCGGATGATCCTTGGTATGGGATTCCATATACATTCCGTTGGCAGCCATTTCGCTGATCTGTTCCCAGCTCAGATGATTGGGATTTTGCGCATCTGCCGTGCCCGTGATGATGAAGAACGTTCCGTTGAATCCGAATTCGCGCAGGATCGGGTATGCCTCGGTATAGTGATCGAGATAGCCATCGTCGAAGGTGAGTACGACTGGCTTGGCGGGAAGCGCCGCCCCGGTCATCAGCGCATCATGCAGGTCGTACAGCGAAATCGTGCTGTACCCCTGATAGAATAGATATTCAACATGAGCGCGGAACTGCTGTGGTGTGACCGAGAGATCCGTCCGGGTCGCGTCGGCATCTTCCGGCGGCGCGCTGATGTAGTGATACATCAGAATCGGCACGCGGATGCGGCGGTATGTGCCATCCCAGACCGGCGCGCTCAGCGCCTG
>SZPD01000528.1 GCA_030263515.1 Anaerolineae bacterium CFX9
AAAGTTGACTTCTGGGGACAGCCTGTCTGCGCTTTGACAGACCAGGTGCTTGTCTCATTTCCCCATGAGCATCCGCCAGCCTTCCTTCAGCCAGCGCGCCACCGCCGCCAGCCACAGCAGCGCCGCCCAGCCGAGGCATAACCCTGCCAGCGGGATCAGCGTGCCAGACCATTCCGCCGCCACGCTGGCGATATCATTGACCAGCTCAGCCGCTTCCCCTGCTGCCGCGCCCAGATCGGTAGCCACTGTCTGAATTTCCGCCACATCGCGCAGCAGCGATCCCATCTCGGTAAAATAGCCAAAAATGTCCTCGAAAAAATCGCGCACCTGCTGCAATCCCGGAATTTCAAGGTTCAGCGTCCCCAGATCCGGCATCGGGATGCTCAGGTTGGCGTTGATGACCGGCAGGGTGATATTGAGATCCGGCAGCTCTGGCAGGGGGACGGCAATGTTGACGTTGAGCGCGCTGGAGATCGTCTCTGCGATGGCATTGATATCGGCGATCAGCAGGTCGATATTCTGTGAGATTGCGGAAGCTGCCGCCTGCACAGTGATCATGCGCTCATCGACATGCTCCAGCCGCTCATTGACTGCCGCGATACGCGCACTGGCAGCCTGCTGCATATCGCTGACGAATCCGCTGATCGTCACCCAGCCGAGAACAGCGCCGACAGGGGGAATCAGCAGGATCAGCAGGATCGCCAGTCCGGTCACTCGTCTCATCATCGCCTTTTCCATTCTGTGCAGCGAGCGTCACGGTCTTTAGTATAAGCCGAAAAGGGAAGCCGGTCATTTTCGCTTCCGCTTCTGACGCCAGCATCGGCACAAAGTTCGCTATAATGTTATCGAACAGACTATCTAAATAAGGAACCGAGTGTATGCCCTTTATCGAAGCGCCCACGTCGTTCTATCTGGGCCGCGCCTATGATCCACAGGCGGGCAGGATCACGGATGATGTCGTCTACTACGACTCGCGCGATCTCACGACGCATGCCGTCGTCGTCGGGATGACGGGCAGCGGGAAGACAGGTTTGTGCATCAGCCTGCTGGAAGAAGCCATCCTCGATAACATCCCGGCGATCATCATCGATCCGAAGGGCGATATCACCAATCTGCTGCTGCATTTCCCTGACCTCACGCCGGAGCAGTTTCGCCCGTGGATCAATATCGACGATGCGCGCAAAGCCGGGCTGAGCGAAGATCAATTCGCCGCGGACCAGGCGCATACCTGGCGCGAAGGTCTGGCAAGCTGGGGTATCGTGCCGGATCGCCTGCGCTGGCTTCAGGTCGCTACCCAGTACAGCATCTATACGCCCGGCTCGGATGCTGGTTTGCCGATCAGCATCCTCGCCTCGCTGCGCGCCCCGCGCGAAGGCTGGGTTGGCAACGAGGAAGCGATGCGCGAACGCATTTCCGGCTTGACGACGGCGCTGCTCGCGCTGACGGGGCGCAATGCCCAACCCGTTCAGGACAAGGAACATGTGCTGATCGCCAACATCTTTGAACATGCGTGGCAGCGCGGCATCGATCTCACGCTGGAGGATATCATCATCCAGGTGCAGCGTCCGCCCTTCAGCAAGCTGGGGGTGTTCCCGCTGGATGACTACATTTCCGAGCGTGTCCGCATGAAACTGGCGATGGATCTCAACAGCATCGTCGCTGCGCCGTCGTTCCAGTCGTGGATCAACGGCGACCCGATGGATATCCACAATCTGCTTTATCGGCCGGATGGACGCCCGCGTGTCTCGATCTTCTATATCAACCACCTGAGCGAGCCGGAACGCCAGTTCATCATCACCCTG
>SZPD01000529.1 GCA_030263515.1 Anaerolineae bacterium CFX9
CCGCTGCGCGCCGCCTGTGTCAGCCAGAAGTCCGGGGGAAAATCGACCGCCGCATGACCGAGGGCAATATTGCGCACATACCAGACCGCGCCGAACGGAATCGATGCAGCGCCCGTCACGAAGATCACCCGAATGCGCGGCAGCGCGTCCCGCCAGCGAAAACGCACTCGCAGCAGTTCCAGCCCGCCGAGCAGCGCAACTCCCCAAATGAACGCGCCCATCGTCGGTTTGGTCCACATGCCGATTCCCAGCATCAGCCCGGCAAGAGCGGCATAGCGCAGCGAGGGGCGCTCACCAAACCACGCCAGCAGAAAAAATGCCGCTGCCAGCGTGAACAGGTTCGCCAGCAGAATTTCGAGATCCCCTGCCCGTGACCATTCGCCGACATGGGGATAGAGCGCCCAGATAGCAGCGGCGATGACCCCCGTCCGGCGGTTGATCAGGCGGCTGCCAAGCACATAGACCGCCAGTACAGCCGAAGCGTGCAGCAGGATCAGCCCGGCGCGAGCGGCATGATCGTCCACTGCGCCCACGACTAACTGCCCGAAGGTGTACTGAAGCGGCAGGAACTGCGGATAGTAGGCGATCGTGTGCGGGATATACCCGACCAGGCTGTAGAGCCGGCCTTCATACCCATATACCCACAAGGCATCATAGGCAGTAAACGGCCAGTAGCTGATGACGATCCAGCGGACGATCAGCGCCGCGCCGATCAGCGCCCACAGCAGCCATTCCTCACGCGATCGCGGCGCAGATTCCGCGCCGGCAGATGGGTTTCCGCTGCGCCGCCGCCACGCAATGACCGCGCCAGCTGCCGCCAGCACAACGGTTCCAGCAAACACATTCGGCAGGGTGAGAAGCATGCCGTCATGACCCTGCGCCGCCTGTATCGCGCCGAGAGTTCCGAGGACAAACATCCACGCGGTCAGGGCAGCCGCGCCGGCGATGATGGCGACAGCGGCGACCTGAAGCCGATCCTTCCAGTCATGACGGGGCAGAAGCGCCAGCGCCCACGGCACGCCAACACCAAACGCCACCCACAGAAAGGCGGGCAGCGCCGCCAGCGACTGTGTGATCCAGTACGGCATGGCGTTCAACCTTCACCCTGAGGCGCAGAGGCGCGCGCGCTCGGCACATAGGGGCGCAGGCTGATGATCCGCCCGCCTCCGCTGATATAGACCACTCCCTGGGGGCTGACGGCAACATCGATCGGGCGATGCGGGAAGAACCCCGCCCCCCGATAATTGATCTCATCCATCGTGAACATGAAGCGAGGATCATTCAGTGCGGGATTTGCCGGGATCAGGATTTCCAGTTCGCCAGAATGGGGATCGAACGCCGCCAGCGCATACCCGCGCAGTTCAAGCTGCTGCTCGGTCCCACCAAGAACGATCAGCAGCTTGCCAGTCAGTTCCGGGATGGCGTCGCTGGTATAGGCTGCCAGCCCCATCGGCGCGCTGTGCGTCGGCAGGCGAAGATACGGCGGTTCCGTCCCGGCGCAGGCTGCTCCGGGCTGATCGGGCTGCTGTGCGCCGATGCAGAACGGAAACCCGAACTCAATCGGAGCCGCTGACTGGCTGAGAGGGATACGGTTGAGTTCATCCATGTCGGACGTGGAATAGAGCAGATCGCGGGCGCGGTCGCCCGTCCACAGCGCGCCCTCAAACGAAGCCAGCCCGTATGGATGCCGCAATCCACGAGCGATCACCCGCCGATCGGAGCCGTCGAGCGCGGCGCTGACCACCGTCCCGCGTTCCTCATCCCGGCAGTCATCACAGCGCGCGCCGGTGGTGAAGTAGAG
>SZPD01000110.1 GCA_030263515.1 Anaerolineae bacterium CFX9
CCACAACTCCCAGACCAGCGCAGAACCCCCTTTCGAGCCTGCTGCGGAATTTGAGATCACCTCTCTGGACACGCTCAAAGTCTTTGCCGATCCCCTGCGCCAGAAACTGATCGAGGCAATGACCGATCAGCCGCGCACGGTCAAGCAGGTCGCCGGTGAGCTTGATCTTGCGCCCACCAAGCTGTATTACCATATCAACCTGCTGGAGGAACACGGACTGATCCGCGTGACCGACACGCGCGTCGTCAGCGGGATTATCGAGAAGCAGTACCGCGCCAGCGCCAGCAGCTATGCCATCCGGCGAAGCCTGCTCACGCCGGGCAGCAGCGGCAGCGACGGCTTGCAGACCGCCCTTGACGCCATGATCGCGCCCATGCGGGATGAGATCACGCGCGGCGTGCAGAACGGCGTGATCGACACCAGCGAAGACGCGCCCATCCAGCGCAAACTGCGCATCTGGCGCGCCTTCAGCAAGCTGACGCCGGAAGAAGCGGAAGCCTTCTATGAGCGGCTTGAGGCGCTGGTCACCGAATTTGACGCCAAAAAACCGCTCGGCGACAAACGCACCAGCGCCTATACGCTGGTCGTCGGAATCTACCCTACCCAGCAGACCCCGGCGGAGTAACGCTGCCAGTTCACAGAACCCGCTTCTGAACGATTGAACGATCGGTCAGACACCTCAGTAACCCAGAGAACGCAGATAGTCGCGGTTGCGCTGCGCGCTCTGCTTCGGCGCGTCCAGATCGGCAACCAGCACATCCTGCTCAACGATCGCCCAGCCATCGTAACCGAGGGCAGTCATCTGCTGGAGCAGACGCGGAAAATCGACGCTGCCCTGTCCCAGCTCACAGAAAACGCCCGCGCCGGTCGCTGCAAAGTAATCCAGCCCATCACGGAGAGCGCGCTCCCGGATCGCCGGATCACAGTCCTTGAGGTGCAGATAACGAATGCGGCTGCCGTACTCGCCGACGGCGTCCATCGCGTCACCGCCTGCATACTGCCAGTGCCCGGTATCCAGGCACAGCCCCACCAGATCGGGATCGACGCGCCGCATCAGTTCTCGCGTTTCCTCTGCCGTTTCGACATACCCGGCACAGTGATGATGAAAGACGACGCGCAGGCCGGTTTCATCGAAGACACGCCGCGCCACACGGTTGACGCCCGCTGCATATACGTCCCACTCGGCGGCGCTGAGCATAGAGGATCCGGCCCGGCTTCCGGCGCGCTGGATGAGTTCCGGCACATGACCGCCGTCATCTGCCAGCACGATCGTCTCTGCGCCGAGCGCCGCCAGGAATCTGCCAACCTTCAGCGCAAATGCCTCTCCCTGATCGAGCGACTCGGCATTGGCGAAGGCGACTGGCACATACGATGACAGCAGACGCAGCCCGCGCCGGTCAAGCTCCTGCTTCAGCACTCCCGGATCAGTGGGCATATAGCCCCACGGGCCCAGCTCGATGCCGGTATAGCCTGTCTCGGCGATCTCATCGAGGACACGGGTGTAGGGGTACTTCTGGTCGATTCCCTCAAACTCATAAATGCCCCAGCTTACCGGGGCGTTCGCAATACGAATTGCCATCTTTCATAAAATCCTTTGCTGCGCAGGTTGAATTAAAAAGAAGCCCGACAGCATACGGGCTTCTGTGGTGCTGATGGGATGTAATTCGTTCCTGTTCGCTGACGATCTGCCCCTTCGCCTGTCGCGTTCACCCCAGTCCGTGCCGGATCATCCAGCGGCGGATCGGGATGATGTGTTCCCTGTAATGCTCGTCCATATTGGCGCTGATCATGTGCGCCAGCGTGCGATCCTCATGCGTCTGTGAATGCGCGCGATAAATGATCTCCTCATCGAGGTTCTCGATGATCGTCACCAGTTCCACGTGCGCCATCCGGAACTCATGCAGCACGCGGTCAAGCGGCAGACCGAGATCTTCCTGCACATAGCGATCATTCATGGCGTCCATCTCCGACCACGGCACGCCCGGCTCGATCTCGTGCGTCGTGAGATTGCCGGACACATACCCCGGAATCCAGCCTTCGAGCCGCCGCAGCCAGCGCGTCAGATGCGCCAGCGTATCCTTGACCGACCATGTGCCTTCAGCGTTCGGCTCGATCATCTGCGCCGGCGTGAGCAGATCGAGAGTGCGCTCCAGAAAGGCGTATTCAGTATCGATCAGCTCCAGCAGGCGAATCTTGTCAAACTCAGGATTTATCATCGTGAACTGTTCCCCCCAGAAAACACGATCTGGCGGCGCTAGAGCGCCTCTGCCAGTCCGAGAATGCGCGCGATCTGTTCAAGATGATCGATATCGTGCATACAGATGAAGTTCGCCAGGTTGAGGATGGAATAATTGGCGTAGTCCGGATGTGCGCCCTCCCGCAGCCACTGTTCGGGGCGGAGAGTCTCCAGGCAGGCGATCGTCTCGCGGCGGGCGGCGATCAACTCGTCAAAAACTTCAGGATAGCTCGCGCTGGCATAGTCATTCTGCGCGATCAGCGTTTCTGGTTCCACGGAGACGATCGCCGGGCGTTCCTGCTCGGCCATGGCGCGCATCCTGCCCAGAAAAATGCGCTCATAGTCCCGCAGGTGGCAGAGGACGTAGATGACATTCCAGCCATCCGGCCCATCGGTCAGCGTGCGAATGCTGTGCGGCTGGGCATCCTTCAGCAGCGCGCGCAGGAGTACCGGCGTCTTTCTCAGGCACATCAGCGCGCGTCTCTCGTTCAGCAGGGTACTCATGATTTCAGCCATCCTTACAGGTGGGGAACCCGCATGATTACGGTATCCCTGTGAATTATCGCATAAAATCAGCATGCACAAAAAACCATGCCAGTGGGAAACGGACTCACCTCATCATGACGAATTTCTACCGCCCCGGCGGAACCGGCATCGATCACCATGATCCGATGGAAGATGAACTCATGCACCGCATCCTCGTCGGCACAGATGCGCTCCAGGGCGTGCCTGCGCCGCTGATCGCCGTATCGTTCCTGATCAACGCGCTGATCGTCGCCCTGACGTGGAGCAGCCCGCTGGAACCCGCCGGACACCCCATCGTGATGGTCGTCATCAGCCTGATCACCAGCTTCGGCGTGTGGGGAATGCTCTGGCTGCTGCCGCGCGCCAACCGCAGTTGGGGACCGGAGAAGCCCTCGGCGCTGGCGCTCTCGGCGCTGATCACGCTGCTGCTGGCGCTGCTCGGACTGCTGAACGCGCCGCTCTGGCTGGGGATCGCGCTGCCGCTGCTGCTGTGGGCCGCGGCGTTCTACGCAACATGGATCGAACCTTTCCGGCTGGGTGTCACACGGCAGAAGCTGGCATCCCCGAAGTGGCGTGGGCAGCCGCTGCGCGTGCTGCACATCGGCGATATTCATGTCGAGCGGATCAGCCCGCGCGAACGCCGGCTCAACGCGCTGATCGAGTCGCTTCGTCCGGATGTGATCGTCTTCAGCGGCGATTTCGTCAACCTCAGCTACAACGGCGACGCGCGCGCCAAAGACGAGATACGCGAGATCATCCGCCAGTGGCAGGCTCCGCTGGGGGTGTACTGCGTGCCGGGAACGCCGCTGGTGGAGTCGCTGGAGCGCGTGGCCGAGTTCGTGCGCGGCATCGATCAGATCACGCTGCTGGCAAACCGCTGGGTCACCCTCACCAGCCCGGATGGTGACCGCATCAATGTGTGCGGCATGATCACCACGCATCTGCTGCCGCAGGATCGCGAAAGAGTCGCCAGTCTCGGCAAGCTCGCGCCAGCGGACGGCGTAAATCTGCTGCTGACCCATTCGCCGGATGTCGCTCCGGAAGCGGCGCGGGCTGGCTTCGACCTGTATCTGTGCGGGCATACCCACGGCGGGCAGATCCGTCTGCCGATCATCGGCCCTCTGGCGACAGCGAGCGCGCTGGGGCGGCGTTTCGTCATGGGGCGCAAACAGGTGGACGGCATGACGATCTACACTTCGCGCGGCGTCGGCATGGAAGGGCTGGGCGCGCCGCGGGCACGATTTCTTTGCCCGCCCGAAATTATCATATGGGACTTTAGTACTAGTCCTTGAAACCTTCACGTAAGCGATACGAATAAGTATGAATCTTGTGCAGATAAATCAATAGTTGTCTCAAATTGATCAGCGTTACAATCAGGCTAGGTTGGTGCAATCTAACCCGTTGTCCGTGCTCATTAAAGTCCTTATAGAGGGAGGTGCTATGCTAGCCGCTCTCAGGCGCTGGCATACCAACTTCCTGACACAGTGGCGGAGACAGCCGTCCGGGTCTTTTGACCCACCGCCAGCAGTCAAAGGTCAGGGGTTGGTAGAATATGCGCTCATCCTCGTCCTCGTCGTCCTGGTCGCCTTCATTGTCGTGACGATCATCGGACCCTGGACGGGAAACGTCTTCTCGAACATCATTAACAACATCTAGTCCGTTCTCTGTTCTACCGCGTTTTTAAGCGCGTCCTCATTTCATAAAGGAAGACCCTACCGTTGAAGCGGTAGGGTCTTTCGTTTAGTATAGAAACTCAACTTACGAGGAGTTGCGTTTATGCGGAACACAAATTACGGGTACGTGAGTCGTCGATCTGGCGGTGCAGCATGGCAGTGGATTGTCATCGGCATTGTGCTGGGGTTTGGCTGCTCCGCGATCCTGGTCCTGGGCGGTCTCGCCGCCGGAATCGTCTCGGTGGGCGAGTCCGTCGCAAACCTGCCCACGCAGACGCCGTTCATCATCACGGCGACGCCCCCTCCCGTCACGCCGACCACTGAGCCGACGCTGGCTCCGACCAACACCGAAGCCCCGCTGGAGATCGTCGCGCCGACAGCAACCCCAACCTCTGATCCTACGCTGCTGACCCTCCAGCCGACCATCACCCCGACCAATACTCAGCCGCCCACCGGACTCGGCACGTCTGGCACGGGTTCCGGAGTCGGGGCGAGCGCGCGGCTGCTGTCGATCGCCAGCCCGATGCTGCCGATCCAGGGCGGCACGTTCACGATGGGCACAACGGTGACCGAAGTCGCCGCCGCTGTTGAGGAATGCCTCGGCGGGTACGGCGGCGAGCCGGGCGCGTGCCAGCTTTCATATGGCGAAGACGCTCAGCCGCAGCATCAGGTGACCATCAGCCCCTTCCTGCTGGAACGGACAGAGGTCAGCTACGAGCAGTTTCTCGCCTTCATGAACTCGGTCGAGATCGGGATGGGACCCGGCAGCCACCGCAACGGGTGTCTCGGTCAGCCGTGCATGCAGACGCGGAACGAAAGCGAGACGAGCAATATTTCGTTTGACAGCGCCAATTACACCGTCGCCCCGGTGATCAACAACTTCCCGGTCACCAACGTCACGTGGTACGGCGCTGTGGCCTACTGCCAGGCGCTCGGTCGCCGCCTGCCCACCGAAGCCGAATGGGAACTGGCAGCGCGCGGTCTGAACGGTCGTCTGTATCCGTGGGGCGATGTCTGGATCGAGGCAAACGCCGCCACCAGCAGATCGCCGATCGCTGCGCCGCGCCAGAAGAATCCTGTCGACTCATTCCCGCTCGGCGCAACGCCGGAAGGCATCCTCAACATGGCGGGCAACGTCGAGGAGTGGGTGGCAGACTGGTATGGCGAGCGCTATTACTCTCAGCCTGACGCGGGCGGCGTTGACCCGACTGGCCCGGCAGTCGGAACCGAGAAAGTGGTGCGCGGCGGTTCATGGGATCTGGTTCCGTTCTTCGCGCGCGCGGTTCACCGTCGTTCGCTCCAGCCCAATGCGCCGACGGCGGGCGTCGGTTTCCGCTGTGCCCAGGACGCGGGCGCGGCACAGCAGACGCTGGGCGGCGCTCAGGCAGCCGCTGGCAACGCGCCGATCGGCTCGAACATCGTCTCGACGCCGGATCCGGCAGCGCTGGGCGTGAATCCGCCGGCGCTGGGCGGGACCAATGAAGAAACCACCGCCAACCAGCTCAACAGCGCGCCGACGCTGCGCCCCGCCCCAACGATCAATCCCGGTGGCGGATAAGCGGCTGGCACAGAAAAAAGACCGAAAAAAGGCGGGCGGCTCGTTGTGAGCCGCCCGTTTTGCGTTTGCTGGTCTGCGGCGGTAAAAAATCGTGGAAATCTCCGGCTTTCCTCTCTCAATTGCGGGCTGGAATGTAAAGCCATATCGATTACTGGCTGTGCGATTCTGTAATTATGCTACACTGCCTTGTAATGCAAGATCTGTCCTCAGGAGACTATTTTTTATGACTACCCGGAAAATTCTCCTTCTGGTGCTCATCATGATGGTGATGGGCGCTGCGGCACTTTCTGTACAGGCGCAGGGCATCTCCAGCTCGATCTTTGCCAACTGCCCGGAAGGAAGCCCGCAGATCACCAACGGTGTCGAAATCATCGGCAACGTGCGCCCCGGCGAGTACCGGATTACAGTGATCGGGATCAACGGCTTTGATCCGGTGATGGCTGTTGTCAATTCCAGCGGGAATACCGTCTGCAACGACGACTCAGCCGATATTGCCGGGCTGTACGAAGCCAACCTGCCGCCAGACGGCAATATCCCACGCTCAGGTCTCAACTCCGGCTTGTTCTTCCGCAATCGCTCCAACACCTTCCAGGACTTTTCGATCGTGGTCGCTGGCTTCGGCGGGCAGACGGGTGAAGTGCTCGTCATACTCGAAGATCTGCGCGTCACTACCGATGATGGACGCGGCGAAGGTGCGGGCGACCCGTTCGGCGTGCGCATCACGCAGAATATGCTCAACAGCGGGCAGCCGATCATCGCCTATATGCTGGGCATCACCGCCTCGCTCGATCCGCTGATCGCCCTTGTCGCCAATGATCAATGGGTTCGCGACTCTCAGGGAAACCCGATCGTATGTGATGATGGCGGCGTTGCCTCGCGCTGTTATAACACCGGTTCATCGCTCAACGGGGCGCTCATGGTCGTCAACGACGGCGCGTCGCGCGTGGTGGGCGATTCGTTCGATTCCATGCTCATCGTAGACCCGGCGCTGTTCGATGATACCACGTCGGACGATATGCTGTACTTCCACTTCACCAGCTTCAACCAGCAGACGACCGGCGATTATGTCGCTGCCTTCCGCATTCCGATCGGCCCGGAAAGCGGCACGATCCCGCCGCTTGTCAACACGCCTGCCCCGCTCACTACGCCTGTCCCGCTCAACACGACAGGCGGCGTGAGCGCCAACGGCTCGCTGAGCGCCACCGCCCCGGAAGCCTTCTTCACCTTTTCCGGTATGCAGGGCGAAACCGTCACCATCACGGCGCAGAACACCAGCACCAGCGGATCCGGCATCGATACCGTGGTTGAACTGCTCAACCCACAGGGGATCGTGCTGATTTCCAACGACGATCACGGATCGAACGATACCTCGCTGGCACGCTTCGACTCGCGCATCAGCAATTTCTCGCTGCCGGTTTCGGGCGCATACTTCATCCGTGTCACCAGCTTCAGCGGGCGCGACAGCGGCACATTCCAGGTGACGGTCAACAAATCGGGCACGCCGACCACGCTGACCCCAGTGAGCGGAATTACCGCCACTACCATCAATCAGCCGACGCCGACTGTGGGCCTGCTCCTGCCGACACAAGCGCCGATCGTGGTACAGCCCAGCCCGACGCCTCAGCAGCAGACCTCGCAGACGACCACGACAGCCGCCATCCCGATCAGCTATGGTCAATCCCTGACCGGAGAACTATCACCAGGCGCAGCCAGCCAGAATTACACTTTCAGCGCGGCAGCCGGCGATGTGGTGACGATCACCATGCGCAGCACCGGCAGCGGCTCCACGCTGGATGCCCGCCTGTTCCTGTTCGATCCTTCCGGGACGCAGGTGGCCGATCATGATGATGTCGGAGCCAGCGTACCCGGCCTGAGCGCCCGCGACGCCCGCATCAGCGAGTTCACCATCCCGGCGGCAGGCACGTATCGCATCCAGGCGACCAGCTTTGCCCAGGCGAGCTTCGGCACATATGAGCTGACGCTGGAACTTGCTGGCGGATCCGTGGTGCTCGCGCCGACCTCTCCACCCGTGGCAAGCCCGACTTCAGGGGGCGGCGGTCTCGGTCAGCTTCTCAACCTGCCCACGGCAACGCCAGCCAGTCAGACGCAGCCGATCCAGATTCCCTCGCTGACGAACACCCTGTCGTTTGACAGTTACACTCTGCGCGCCCCGGCAGACTGGACATCGATCGAAACGGACAGTATCGATGTGATCGGGAATGCGCCGGCGGAGATGAACATCGTGGCCGGCGGGGGTGACATCACCTCGATTCCGGCGAACGGGATCATCCTCGCCATCATCAAGCCCGATTTCCTGAACTCACTCGGCGTGCTTCCGTCCAACGCCTCTCCGAGCGATCTGCTCGCGCTGATCCTCGCGGAGCCGGATGGATCGGTCAATGTGCCAGTCGAAACCTACACATCGGTGCTGGGCATGAACTCGGCGATCGCGGTTGAAAGCCAATCGTCGGCTGTCAACGGCGCGATCATCGGGGCGGTGATCGATGGCGATCTCTTCGGCTTCGTCGTGTTCTCGGCTGCCCCTTACGACGCCATCGAGCCGCTGATCGTCGCCATCATCCAGTCGGTCAACCCGGTCGGCGCGCCGCTGCCAGCGCCATCAGCGACGCAGGTCAGCCTGCCGCCCGCGCCAACACCGCGTGCCGAGGAACCCCTCAGCCTGGTCGTTCTGTCGGCTGGCGGCGGCACGTTCAGGGCGCTCGTGCCGCCTTCCTGGCTGTCTGAGGTCGCCTCGGATAACCGCATCCTGTTCGCCACCGATGCAGAGACGCTCAACGCGCTCGGCGATCCCTCTGGCGATGTCGTCGTCACGGGCGACAGCATCGGCATCGAGATCTACCTGCCACAGGACCTGCGAGAGCTGACGGGCATCACAACGCAGATGCCCTTTGACAGCTTCGTGAGCGCCGTTGCCGACCGTTTCTCGCCACCGCTGGCAGTCGATCGTTCTGTGACGGGTGTGCGCTCCTACGCCGTGCTGACAGAGGCAGAAAATTCGACTCATGTGCGTGTGCTCGTCGAAACGCCAGCAGGCGTGATCGGCGCGATCATCATCTCCAATGTGCCGTTTGACAGCATCAGCGATCTGGTCGCCGCCATCATGGAGACCGTCTCTTTCCAGGAGCCGTTCACGTTCTCGAACACGCCGTCCCCCACCTCAACGCCAGCCTCATCGGGTTCCGGGGAAGCCTACACGCTGACACTTGACCTGGGGGCCGATGGCGAGATCAGCTTCGATCTGCCCGCAGGCTGGGTCGGGGAGTATCAGTCCAGAGGCGCGGTGACGCTGGCTTCCAGCAGCCAGGCGCTGGACGCCGGCGATCGGTCAGACCCGATCGCGAGCCTGCCCGCCGGCGAGATCACCATCCAGATCGCGCTGCCGCTGCCTTCCATGCTCTCCAACTTCGGCGTCACCGATCCGAATCTGAGCGCCCCAGATATGCTGACGGCGATCCTGAACGCGGCGGGTGGTGAAGGCAAGGTCGAGAACCTCAGCGGGCTGAGCGTGCCCGCCGCCGTCGCCCTCGCCGAGATTGACAGCCTGAGCGCGCCAGTGATCGCGATCTCGGTGCAGTACGACTTTGGCACGGTGACGTATGCCGTCTACGCCAATGAGTCGTTCAGCAACATTTCCTCGACGATCCTGGCGATCCTCGATTCGGTGGTCTACACGCCGTAAATAAATGCGGGCTTCTGCCCACACACACAATGCCCCCTTCCCAGGTTTGAGAAGGGGGCATTTATATGCATCCTTTCATCGCGGCTGTGCCCGCGCTTCTGTTACAATGGACGAGAGAGCGTATTTGTTGCGAGAGGAGCGCGATGTGCGGGAAGAGGACAGCGCAGAACGAGTCGATCAACCTCGATCTGATCCAGCGCGTGCAGGCGGCGCGCATGGCGCACGACGAGCAGGCAGTGCCCTCGCAGATGAGGGGCGTCTACTGGATTGAGGCGAAACGCCAGACAGAAGGCGCAGCGCCGACATCGCGCGCCGGGCGCTTCATCATCCGCACCACCCTGGAAGCGATCGATGCGCTCTGGGCAGACATCCGCCGTGCCACGCAAGCCGGCGAGCTGGGGTATAAGGCCCGCACCGCAACCCATGCGCAGCGTCTCGGTGTGGACAGCAGTGAGCGCGTCATCCATGTCGTGACGTATGACGCCGACGATCTGGCAGATCGCGAACGGGTGCGCCAGCGCCTGATCGCGCTCGGTATCCCCCCGGATGCGCTGACGTATGAGCCGTATCACGAATCAGAGGAGTGAGCATCATGACGGATACCGCACCGATGCGCATCGATGTGTGGTCTGACTTTGTCTGACCGTACTGTTACGCCGCCGCCTTCAGTCTGAAGGCGCTCCAGGAACACATCCCCACTGCGCTGCACTGGCGCTCATTTGAGCTGCGCCCCGCAGGATCGCCGCCCATCTCGCCGGAATACATGGCGCGCATCGAAGCCTCACGCCCGCGCTTTGCGGCGATGATGTGGGAAGCGTATGGCATCGAGATCAACCCCGGCGAGTTCGGCATCATCAGCCGCCCAGCGCTGATCGCGGCGCGCTTCGCCGATGCGCAGGGCAAAGGCGATGCTTTCCACGACGCCATGTTTCGCGCCTACTGGGTTGAGGCGCGCAATATCGCCGATTTACACGTCATCCGCGCGGTGGCTGAACAGGTCGGGCTGGATGGCGAGGCTGCGCTGGCTTCGATCACCCAACCGGACTATATCGAGCGAGTAGACGCAGACATCATGCAGGCGTATCAGTATGGGCTGAGCGCCGTGCCCGCCATCGTTTTCGAGCAGAAGTATCTGGTGATGGGCGCGCAGCCTGTCCAAGTGCTGCTGCAAGTCGCCCAGCGCATCCTCAGCGAGCGCGCCTGATAACACACGCAAAAAAACACCCCTGCGCGCCAGCGCAGAGTCACGCGCGGGCAGGGGTGTTTGTGATCACAGCGTCACCTCAGCGACGCCGATGAATGTCAGAGCAGGGCTACGACCCCGCTGCCGCAGTCACGCCGAATGCGGCTGCCGGAATGGAAGGCGCAGGCGGAAGCGCCGGCAGTCTCCGCGGCTTGAGCGCCACGTTGAAGCGCGCCGGAATGATCTTCTGCGTCACCTGCGTCTGGTTCGGGCGGTATTCCGGGTTTTCCCAGACGATCGCCGCGGCAAAGTCCTGTGTGCGCGGCTCAGGGACATAATTCGGAATCAGATTGGTGACGCGGAATCCTTTGTGAAGCTGTTTGGTCAGGTTCGTGTCAAACAATCTGCCTTCGACGACGGCCTGCACGTATGCCTGCGGTGTCATCTGCCCGGCGACCTTGTGATAGTCGATGAACAGGCTGCCCGCGATCATCCCGCGCAGATTCAGCTTGCGGAGGGTCTCAAAACGCGCGTCCATCAGCTTGCTGCCGACGCCGCGTCCGCGATAATCCGGATGCACGATCGACTCAACGCCGTACATCCACTCGCCTGTGGGGTCGTGCGTGGTCAGTCAGCCATAACCGGTGGTCTTGAACCAGCCTTCGAGGATGGGCTGCGTGGGGTCATACTGCACGCGCATGCTGGATGTCATGCCGACCACGCGGTCGGTCTCCAGCTCCAGCGCCATGAACTGTCCTTCCGGGAAGACCCGGATATGATTGCGGAACATCTCCGCCGTGATGACGAAATCTTCGGTATCCCGATCGACTTCATAGCCGATGTACTGCAAATCCTCCAACTGCTCAGCATACGCCTCCGACGACGGGATGACGACAATGTGCGTCTCTTCTCCTGAAGATTCCCCGTGCGCCGGCGACTGTCTATCTTTATACTGATGCAAGTACGTGACCATGATTTTTTCTCCTGTGTGTCACGAATTACGATGATGAGGCAATGATTTCCCGCGCGGCACGCTGCCCGGTGACATACGCCCCGTGCACAGTCGAAGCCCACGGTTGTGGGGCGGTTGCCTCGCCCGCCCAGAACACACGATCTCCGATCGGATCGGCTAACACCTCGCGCATGCCCTCCGCGCCGGGCGGCAGGACGCTGTACGCACCGAGCGCATATTCGTCCGCCGTCCAGTTGACGACCTGCACATCCAGCGGCTCCAGTTCCGGCCTGCCGAGTTCGCGGCGCAGCGTAGCGAGCGCCTGCTCAGCCGCGCCCTGCTCATCGTGCTCCAGCAGCTCGCGTGCCCAGTTCCCGGTCGCCAGCGTCGTCCAGACCTGTTCCCCAGCTGCGTAGGGCTGCATCGTCCACCACATCGGCGGGTTGCCATCCGCATAGATCGCCTGTGTGCCAGCCGGCATGATCGGTGCGGGGAATTTGAAGACGATCTTCATCCCCACCCCCATCGTCAGCGCCTGGATCGCAGCGCGTTTCCACGCGGGCAGCTCTGGAGAGAAGCACACCTGG
>SZPD01000111.1 GCA_030263515.1 Anaerolineae bacterium CFX9
CCTGTGCTTCGATCGCCATCGAGAGACTGCTCAGCCCCTGCTCGACAGTCACGCAAAGAGCATGTTCCGGATGCTGGATCGCGCGCGCCAGATCGCGGATGCCGCTCTGGATACAGGCGCGATACACGCCAGACTTCTCCTCACCAAGCCTGACCTTCAGCCTGAACAATCCGCCATCCATCCCGGAGATAAGCGGTTCCCCTGGCAGCAGCGGACGGATGGCATCGATCTGCGTTCTGGTGACGGACGCGATCTCCATCGTGACCGGAACCCACTCGCGCAGCGTCACATGCCCCTGCTCAAACGTGAGCTGCACGGTAGTCTGTTCTGTATGACCACTGTGTGTAAACCCATGATAGAAATGCGCCGCAGCATCGCCATAACGGGCGAGCGCCTCCACCCGATCTTCCTGCCCGCGCGTATTGGTGAACGCCTGGGCACAGACGATCTCGCCGTTCGTGCCCGCCACCCACGCAAAGGCGTCGAAGAAATGAACGCCATGCTCGATCCAGATGCCGCCACTCATGGTGTGATCCCAGAACCAGTGATCCGCCGGCAGGCTCAGCCCTGCCGCATGATTGGCCAGATCCATGTGCAGCAGGCGTCCCAGCAACCCTGAGGATCGAAGCGCCGCCGCCGCTTTCCACAGCGGATTGTGACGCATCACATAATCGATCGTGAGCTTGCAGCCGGCGCGCTGTGCGGCCGCCTGTAAGGCAGCGCCTTCGGCAAGGCTGAGCGCCAGCGGCTTCTCACAAAACAGATGTTTTCCCGCCTCCAGCGCCTGTATCCCCTGCGCTGCATGAAGGAACGGCGGCGTATTGAGCGCCACGATCTGCACGCTGGCGTCTGCCAGCATATCCTCATAGCGTGTGTAGGCAGGCACGTTATAAGCGCGCGCCGCGGTTTCTGCGCGCTCGGCGTTCGTATCGCAGACTGCCGCAATACGTATTTCCTCAGCTTCTGCGAAGGCTGCCAGGCAGAACACCCCATATGCGCCAGCCCCGACCAGTCCTACGCCCAGGGGCTGCGCGCTCATTCGCCGCTCTGCGCGAAGGCAAGCACATCGGCAAACGGCGCAGTCGCAAGCCCGATGACGCGGTCAGCCCCCGCGTAATAGAAACGGAGTTCATCACCGACGACGAGGTTGGTGCAGCTAAAGATCACATTGGGAACGTCACCGCGGATCTCCCAGGTCTCGGTTGGCTCGATGATGTGAGTTTTCGGGCGGTGCAGCACCTTTGACGGATCGTCAAGCGCCAGCAGGGCAGCGCTGGAGCGGTAGATATGATCGCTGCCGTAGCCATGATAGAACAGCACCCAGCCATGCTCGGTTTTGATCGGCAGCCCGTTGCCTCCGATGCTCTTGGTATCCCAGTCATCCTGGCTTTCCCCCGGCGCGCGGGGCGACATGATGATGGTGTGATCCGTCCACGTCACCATGTCGTCACTGAAGGCGACCCAGATATGCGGACGCCGCCGATGCAGGATCGCATAACGACCCCCGATTTTCTCAGGAAACAGGATATGATCCTTGTTCTCGGTTTTTTCCAGCGGGGCGACATCTTCCCACGTGATCAGATTGTCTGACACGGCGATCATCGGGTAATTGCCGTTCTCGCCGTAAGCTGTGTAGCACATGTAAAAGCGCCCATCGAGCATCGTGACGCGGGGATCTTCCAGCCCGCGATAGTCTTCACGCCCATTGTGTGGAGAGAAGACTGGTTCCTCAAGCCGGTTCCAGCGCAGACCGTCTGCACTGACGGCGTAGCCAATGCGCGAGACAAAATCGACGCCCTGCGCCCGATAATGCATGTGAAACAGCCCGTTATGCCGGATCACTGAGGCATTGAAGACATTCAGCGCTTCCCACTGGTGCAGCGGATTCGGGTACATCAGCGGGCTTTGCGGGTGACGCACGAGTTTCAGTTGCATGTTCTTTCTCTTATTCCTGTGGTGTCGAATCGATCAGCGCCGATGCGCCGGTCAGCGTATCGTAAGTCAGCGTGAACTGTCGCCCATCGGGCAGTTCCACCACACGACGACCGACTACCGGGTACAGCACAAATGCATCCACCTGGGAAATACCTGGGTTGGCGTCCGACGTATCGCCGGCATACTCATAGCGAAGGGTATGTTCACCCGCCTCAAGCAGGATGGGCTGCTCAACCACGCGATCCAGCCAGAAGTAGGCACTGTCTGGCGAGACAGTCTGTTCCAGAATGAATGGCTCGGCGGAGTTCACGCGCACCTCAAGCGCGACACGCGGCGACTCGCCCAGAGGCATCTCGCTGTCTGGCGCGGTGAGCGTCAGTTGCAGCAGGTTGGAAGCGATATCCGGATCGCGCCCGGTCAGATCCATGAATGAGTTGCCACCGACTCCGCGCCCGGCTTCGAAGCCGATCTGATCACCTGCCTGCGGTGCGCCCATGTCCAGCACCGACCACGGGATCGCCGCTTCATAGGTATAGCCTGCGCCGTCTGGATCGGCAGTCCACGCCAGCACAGCGCCGCGCGCAAACCGCGCCCGCTGCCAGTCCCACACCTGTGGCCCCTGCGGCGTATTCGCCAGCGTCAGCTTGGCCGCCAGGGCGCGCGCATCGGGTCTGTTGGTGAAGTACAGCCACAGCGTATCTCCCTGCCATACGCCGCTGACGGTGAATTCCTGCACATGTTCCGGATCGCGGACCGCCGCCAGCACATAGAGATGGTCGTCATCCCAGATCAGGCGTACTGCATGGCTGTCCACCTCTGCCCCGCGCCAGATGCCGCCCCCGCGAAGGAACTGCCCCGCCCGATTGGATTCCAGCAGCAGCGCATCGGAGGGCCAATCGTCTGCCGATCCATCGATGATCGGCGCTGATGCTGCCCGTGGAATCTGGAAGTCGCTGCTCCTGATCGCCTGCCGGATATGCGCGGCATACACCCAGTAGTCGCCTGCCTGCTCAGGATCGAGTGAGAAGCGAAGCCGCATCCGCTGCCCTTCCCCCAGTCCGACATAACGCCCCGCGCTGACGTAGCCTTCCCCCGTCCAGTTGCCGGAATAGTAGACCGGCGTGCCGACCACGCGCTGCCCATCCTCAGCCTGGAGGATGATCGGGCGAGTTTCTGACAAGGTCTGCGCATACAGCAGCGGCCTGACCGACTCCGGCAGGCGCGACAGCACACTCATGCTCATCAGCCCTTCGATTGTGGATTCTGCGCCAGCATTGCGGTTGACGCGCCACGAAACCGGACCGTTGATGCCGTCGAACGTGCGTCCGGTGGCGGGATAGTACATCTGCACACCCGCCATGTTGTTGCCAAAGTACCAGCTTCCTGCCAGCGCGGCGTACTGCGCATATCGTTCGTCGCCAAGCGCCTGATACAGCGCAGCATATGCCTGTACCAGCATATTCGTCCCATAGGCGATCTGTTCCAGCCGGTAGGGGACAACGCCAATGTGACGGAACGGCTCGAACGCCAGATGGCGGAGCAGGAATGACTCTGCCGATGCCGCTGCCGACGCGATCCATTCGTCGCGCCCCAGGGTCATCCCGGCGACCACGAGCGCATGCGGCATGTGCGCGCCCCAGTTGTGCCAGAAGCCCGGCGCATTGGATCGCGTCGGGTGCATCCCGAACGGATACTCGGTGTGATCCCCCAGGCGGTATTCGGCGACAGCGTCGGCGATCTGTGTGATGATCCCGGCGGTTTCTTCGTTGGGGCGCGCCTGATAGTAGGCGCTCAGCCCCAGCAGCCCGATGCTGGCGACAGCCGGTTCGGCATTCGGGATCCAGGCAGGGATCTCAAAGCCGTGCAGCGCGCTGTACTGCCCATAGTTGCTCATCGTGGCGGCGAGCGCTGTTTCTGTGCGCCGGTAAGCCGCCGCCAGTTGATCGGCGTAGGCAGGATCAACCGGGTCGAAAATCCGCACACCTTCGCCCAGTGCCCAGAGCGCGCGCATCGCCCACCAGCCCAGGCTCTTGAAACTTGTGCCGCCGGTGCGGTTGATCGTGCCCTCGCGGGTGAAGACAAAGTTATAGAACTCGCCATCCTCAGCCTGCATGTAAAGGACGAATTCGAGACACCGGCGCGCCAGATCGAGCAGCGAGCTGTCGCCCGTGCGTTCATATTCCCACAGATAGACGACCGCAGCGCGCGCCACATCATCGACCGCGCTGAGACCTTCATCAGCATCGTCAACCCATGCGTAATTCGGGTATTCCGAATAGATATGGACGAGCGCCATGTCGCGTCCGCCGATAGTCACCGGTTCAGTGAGGAACCGCAGATGATCGAGATTGACCAGCGGCGCGTTCAGCAGGTCATCCTCCTGCGCCAACGCCGCGCCGAACGACAGAAAGAGCGCTGCAATCATGAACAGTAAACGCATCATCACCCCTTTACACCACCGATAGTAATGCCCTCGATGAACTGTTTCTGGGCGAAGAAATACAGCAGCAGGATCGGCGCAGCCATCATCGTCGCCATCGCCATCATATAGTGCCACTGTGGCGCTTCCCGGCTGAGGGACTGGTCGAAGAAACGCATCGCCAGCGCCAGCGGGAATTTGTCTGGCGTGCTGAGGTAGAGCAGCGGCCCCTGGAAGTTATTCCAGTTCGCCTGGAACGCCAGCACAGCGATCGCGATCAGGATCGGGCGCACCAGCGGCAGCATGACGTAAACAAAGATCTGGATGACGTTAGCGCCGTCAATGATAGCTGCCTCTTCATACTCGCGCGGGATCGTCATGAAGAACTGGCGCATGAGGAAGACGTAAAGAGGTCCCCATGCAAAAAGTGACGGCCATGTGAGCGGATCGTAGGTATCCAGCAGCCCAAGCTGCCGCCAGATCAGGAAGCCGGGCACACGGGTGACGATGCCGGGGATCATGATCGTCGCCAGCATCAGCGCAAACAGCGCATCGCGCCCCCGCCAGCGGAAACGAGCGAACCCATACGCGACGAGCGCCGCGCTGGTGATCTCGCCCACCATCGCCAGCACCGTGATGAACAGGGTGTTGCCCATGATCCGCCAGAACGTCATCTGGGGGTTGATGGACAGCAGCCGATTCCAGACCTCCAGATAATTTTCCGGCACGATCGGATTCGGAATGAAGTTCAGCGTGCGGACGAAAAGCTGATCCTGTGTCTTGAGCGATGTCGAGATCATCCACAGGAAGGGGATGAGCACCAGCGCGACACCGAGCAGCAGCAAGCCGTATACCACGATGCGCCGCAGCATCAGCCCGCGCATGGGCGGCGGATCAGCCAGCAGGGGATCGAGTGGACGGGTGGTTGCAGTCGTCATGGCTTACGCTCCTTCTCGCGCACCCTGATAGAACACCCACGCCTGGGATGAGCGGAACACCAGCGCCGTCAGGGCGACGATCAGCATCAGCATGATCCATGCCATCGCTGAAGCCATGCCCATGTTGCGGAAGGCGAATGCCTCCTGGTAGATCTGCCAGTTGAGGAAAGTGCCCGCATCCGTGGGTGTAGGGATGAATGCTGCAACTTCAAAGGCCTGCAGCGCGCCGATCATCGACGTGACGAGGTTGTAAAACAGCGCCGGGCTGAGCATCGGGATGGTGACGTTGCGGAATTTTGCCCATTCCCCGCCGCCATCAATATCCACGGCTTCATACAGTTCTTTGGGGATGCCTTTCAGCCCGGCGAGCAGGATGACCGAATTGGCCCCGAAGACACCCCACAGGCTGATGATGATGAAGAGTATGGGCGAGAGGGACGGATTACTCAGCCACTGCGGCGTTTCCAGACCGAATACGCCGAGGAATGGAGATAACGCCGTGTTGACCAGCCCACTCGACGAAAACATCCAGCGCCAGAGCAGCGCCGTGGCAACGGCAGGCAGCACCGCGGGCAGATAGTAGAGCACGCGCCAGATGCCCATGCCTTTTACATTCTGGTTGAGCAGCAGCGCGACCCCCAGCGCGCCGAGCAGTCCAAGCGGCACGGTGACGACCGCGTAGATGACCGTCAGACGCATGGAGCGCCAGAACCCATCAGCGCGCGCGCCGATGACGAACCCGCCATCGCCCACCTGCACACGAATGATCTCATCGTGACGGCGCGGCAGCACGTCAGAACTGCGCTGATCTGCCGATTCCAGCGTGCCGAACGAGACATCAAATAACTGCTGGTAATTGGCAGTGCCGACCCATTCCGGGGGACGGAACAGATTGTATTCGGTGAAACTGAGATAGAGCGACGCGCCGATGGTGAAGACGTTGAAGATCAGAAAGCCGATGACCCACGGCAGCACGAGGGTGCGCCCTGCTGCCGCCTCAGCCCGCGCGCCCAGCCGAAGCTGTATGCGATAGGCGGCAAACATCACCCCGGCCAGCGCAAGTGCGACGAGGACATAGCGGATCAGGGTTGGAAGATAAGTATTGAATGGTCCCAGATCCATCATAATTCTCCTCAAAAATAAAGGCGTGTTGTCTGATGGAGCTATTTAAGGGAAAGTCCCCCTCCACACCATGATGGCGCGGAGGGGGCAGGTGTGAAATGCAGGGTGACTACGGAAGCGTGTCTTCGAGGTCTTCACGAACCTCTGCGGCAAGCTCGGCAACCGAGAGATCGGTTTCACGGTTCAGCAGCGGTCCCCAGAATTCGGACCAGAAGACCGAGTCGAACTGGGCATAGTTGCCGAAGATGGGCAGGGCACGCATATCCTGAGCGGCGGCGATGATCGCCTCAGCGCTGGCGGCCTTGCGCGGCTCAGACGCCACGAGATGCTCGACCGTCGCCTGAGAGATACGCGGCGAGACGATCTTCCAGCCGTGAATGGCTTCGCTCAGCGCCACCAGCGCGGCGCAGGCTTCTTCCGGATGGGCGGTGCTGGCGTTCCATGCGAAGGTGGTGATGCTGCCCGTTTCCGGGTGCGCCGGCACATGGATGACGCCGACATCGAGACCTTCCACACGATCGAGATCGTCAGCCGCGCCGCCCATGAACATGGCGATCCGTCCTGCCTTGAACATCTCGCCAAAGCCCTGCTCGGCGATCACTTCACGGCTGGGGGACATCTCAGGATTGTAGGCGGTGCTGAGATAGAACTCGAAGCCTTCGACAAATTCCGGGCTGTCGATGGGCGCGCTGGTGAAATCCGGCGAGATCAGCTCGCCGCCTGCCTGCCAGATGAAGATGAACGGCGGCGGCCAGCCGTTGTTGGTGAAGCCCCACTGATCGGTCGTGCCGTCGCCATCCGTATCCTGCGTCAGCGCGGTCGCCAGATCGGTGAAATCGTTCCACGTCCAGCCATCCTGAGGATAGTCGAGACCGGCAGCGTCGAACAACCCGCGGTTGAAATAGACCACGACGGGCTGGGCGATCCACGGCAAGCCATAGACATCGCCATCATACTCATTGACGGCCAGGATGCCGGGATAGTAATCGCTCAGATCGCCGGCGGTCTGCGGGGCGGCGCTGGTGACCGCTTCGCACTCATTGACCGGGTAGAAGATTCCTTCGGAAGCCAGCGCCATATTGTTCTGGTCGATCCAGTACAGATCAGCGCCCGTTCCACCCGCGATCTGCGTCTGAACCTGGGTGTAGTAGTCGCTGGGAATCGGCTCGTGAACGATCCGATAATCGCTCTGGCTGGCATTGATCTCATCGATCAGCACCTGAAGCTCGGCCGCCTCATCGACGCCAGCCCACGTGGAAATACGAACAGTGACGGGTTCCTGCGCAAAGGCCATGCTGACAGAGAGCAGCAGCAAGAGGACCGTTGCGAGGGTGACCAGATTTAAGCGTTTCATTTTGAACATCCTTTCAGCATGAACTGACATGCCATTTTCACGGCGTCCCCTAAAAGTGCGTGTCTTTCAGATTTTCGTTCCAGTGTCACCTCCTTCGGCTCGTGGATTGCCGTTCAACCAATGTGACCGGAACAAGGATCTCGGATGCCAGAAGATCGGCATCGTCAAGCAGCATCAGGACGCGGTGCGCGGCTTCCTTTCCGATCTGCTGACGCGGGATATGGATCGTGGTAAGCGGCGGATCATTCAGCTCCGCCCAGGGAATGTCGTCAAAGCCGATCACGCTCAGATCGTCCGGGACCTGTTTGCCCACAGCTCTTGCGGCACGGATCGCCCCGATTGCCATCGAGTCGTTGACGGCGCAGATCGCCGTCAGCTCAGGATTTTGCGCGTATATCTGCTGGAAGGCGGCGCGCCCGGACTCGATAGTGGTTTCCTCCATATGCGCAACCACGGCAGACAGCCCATGCTCGGCGAGCGCGCGCTCATAACCCCATACACGGCGGCGTGTACTCGCCCAGTCGTCAGGGCCGGCGATGATGCCGATGTACTGATGCCCCAGCCCCAGCAGATGCTGTGCCGCACGATAGGCGCCGGTTTCATCATCGCTGTTGATGCAGTTCACAGGGGTGTATTCCAGCCGGTTATCGACCAGCACCACCGCCAGATCAGTGTTCAGCATGGCGGTGATAAATCCCGGTGGGATATCCGGTCCTGCCAGGATCATGGCGTCGATACGGCGCTCGCGCACGAAGCGGAAGTCCGTCGAACGGTTGAGGACATCTTCAGAGAGGGTCTCAAAGGTGAGGTGATATTCGCTGCGGGCGATGATCTGCTGCACGCTGTGCATGATCTCGATATAGAACGGATCAGCGCTCGCCGGCAGCCCTGGCTTCTGGTGGAAGAAAAAGCCGATATTGAACGTTTGTGAGGTTGCCAGCCCGCGGGCATTCAGATTGGGCGTGTAGTTAAATTCCTGCGCTTTGGCGAGCACACGTTCCCGGAGTTCGCTGCTGACTCCCGGTCGATCATTCAGGGCGCGGGATACGGAAGCGGTGGATATTCCAAGCGCTTTGGCAATGTCAACCACAATGGACATTTTTGGACAGCCTCAACAAAAAACGTACAATTTACGTAACCGCTTGCGTACTTGTTACGTTCTGACTATAGTAAATGTTGCCAGGCTTGTCAAGAAACTCATGCAAAAGGTCTTATTTCAATGTCATCTGCCAGTGTCACCTTTGTCGTTCCGGCAGGGCTGCTGGAAATCAGCGAGACGATCACCGAAGAATTGGGCAGGAAAACGGGGCAGGGCGCAGGTTTTTCGTGGGAAACACGCCTCACGCCTGCGGGCGATGGCTGGTGGTCAGAAACCCTTCTGACGACTGATCGGGCGCTTCATTTCGATCCATCGCTGATCGTCTGGCTGGGGGCGCTTGATAACCTCAACGATCGTCAGGCGCATACCTGGCGACAGACGATCCTGCGCGCGCCCACCAGCAATCAGGCGGGTTTGGGCGGCAACGATCTTCCGGCGGGCTATGTCTGGGATCACGATCTGAAACTGGAAACGATCCTCTATGTTCCGCCAGACGGTCTGAAATGGTCACCGCAGCGCTTTTATGAACTGGCGATCCGTGAAGTGATCGAATATCGACCCCAGCCGCGCTATGGTCTGGGGCTGATCCCGTCTGTTCGCCAGCCGAATTTCACCTTCGAGCCGGGGGAATATCAGTTCCGCGTATGGGTGCGCCAGACGAAGATGGATGACATGCCTGATCCGTGGCAGGCTCAGGCACGCCTGATCGATGCCATCACCCCGCTGCTGGAGACCGTGCCGGCGCTGCTGCCAGAAGCGCCGGGATGGCAGGCGATGGCGCAGGGTAGCCTCAGCGATCTGGAGCATGAAGCCTGCTGGGTGACCGCCGCCGGACGGACGGGGCTGCGCGCGTATGTTCGGGGAAGTTCGGCGGTGGGGCGTGACCAGGCGGCTGGCTTCGAGCTGATGACCCAGCTTGATGTTCTCCTGCCGCTGCTGCACTGGCGCGAATACACGGGGGAAACCCGTGCTGACGGTGTGATCGAGCGGCTGCTGGACGCTGTGCGTTCCTATCGCATCATCGAGCCGCATCACTATCTGCCCAACCACTATCCATATGGGCAAACCGATACGTTCATGGACACGTGGTACTTCTATGAGAATGCCCTGATCAAGCTGCCGTGGGTCGCATGGTTGACGGACGACTCTGACTTTCGTGAACAGTTTCTTACGGCGCTGGAGGGCGGGCGGGAACTTGCCCGTAAAACCGGATATCTGATCCCGCTTTTTGCCGATGCCCAGGATTGGTCGGGGCGCGGCAGCCTGCTCAACAGCGGAGTCAGCGGTATGTATGCGGCGGCGTGCGTGCTGGCGCACCAGCTCACCGGAAGTGAAGACTGCCTGGCAGAGGCAGCCGCAGCGCTGCGCACCATCCATCAGCTTCCGCCGCACCTGCTCACGCATGAGCCGCAGCAGCTTTCATTTGCAGCGGCAGCGGCGGCTTATCTGGGTGAAGCGGCGTATGCGCGCGATTTCGTCAATCTCTCGCTCAGGATGGGGTATTGGGGACGAGATCCCGGCGCATCGTTCTATGATCCGCGCGGGATGTTTCAGGCATGTGCGTCGCTGTGCTATCCAGCCTATAAAGAAAATGTCGAAGTCATCTGGCCCTGGGCAGAACTGCTGGCAGCAGACGATCTGCGTTCAGCGCTGCCTGCCAGGGTGATGTCTGCCTTTGCCAACTTGCAGCGCTGCCACAATTACCACTTCTTCGATCCGTTCCTGCCCCCATCCCTGCGCCGCGGACCCTGTCCCTATATCCCTTATGAGGACCTGGCAACCACAGAGTTCACCCATACGGCGGCGCTGGGCAAAGAGCTGTATGGCGCGGGTGAAGTCTTCTGGAGCGCTCTTCTGTTTCGCCGTCCCGCGATGTTGTCTGAGCTTCCAGACGATATACTCACCCTGTCGCTCGCTGTTCCATGCCTGCGTCTCTCAAAGGCAGGGGGTGGCTCCAGCCGCTGGCTGATCTACAATCCACGTCTTGAGTCTGTCAGTGTGCCCGGCAAATCTGAAATTATCCTGGAACCGCAGTCCTATCTGATCCTGGAAGGCTGACTTATGTCGATCTTCGTTCGTCATGCATCGAATCCGCTCATTACCCCTGATCATCTGCGTCCTTTCAATGCGGGATATGAGATCATCGGAACGTTCAATGCAGGGGCAGCGCTTCTCGGCGAGGAGACGATCCTGCTCGTGCGCGTCGCCGAACGTCCGCTGGATACTGATGAAGGATGGATTGCCTGCCCTTATACCAACGATCATGGGGAGATCCAGATCCGCTATGTGCGCGTGGATGACCCTGAATTTGATACCCGCGATCCCCGCTTCGTGCGTCATCGTCAGACGGGGATCGTCTATCTGACCAGTATCAGCCACCTGCGGCTGATGCGCAGCGCAGACGGCGTACATTTCACGGGCGGCGAGACCGCATGGCTGAAACCGGAAACCGGCTGTGAGTCGTTCGGCGTGGAGGATGCGCGCATCACGCTGCTGAACGGCGTTTATCACGTCAACTATTCAGCCGTCAGCGAGCATGGCATCGCCACGGGGCTGCTCTCAACCACCGATTTTCGAACCATCACGCGGCACGGGATCATTTTCCCGCCGTCCAATCGCGATGTGGCGATCTTCCCGCAGCAGATCAACGGGCTGTATGCCTGCTATCACCGTCCGATGCCTGGCGAATTTGGTCATTACAGCATCTGGTCAGCGACATCTCCCAATCTCATCCACTGGGGGAACCATCAGTTGGTACTGCGGGGGAGCAGCGACGGGTGGGATGCCGGTCGCGTGGGTGGTGGCGCGCCGCCTGTCTGGACGGAGAAGGGGTGGCTGTCGATCTATCATGCCGCTGATCGCCAGCATCGATACTGCCTCGGCGCGTTTCTCAGCGCGCATGATGATCCGGCGCGGGTGATCGCGCGCACCCGCGAACCGATCTTCATCCCGGAAACAGACTACGAGACGAATGGCTTCTTTCCCAATGTCGTCTTTACCTGCGGTCTGACGGTGGTCAGCGGGATGGCCCGGCTGTACTATGGCGCTTCGGACGACAGCATCGCGCTCGCAGAAGCGCCGCTGGAAGCCCTGATGCGCCTGCTCGCCGGATGACGATGCACTGTCGCCTCACCGGGATCGGCTGGCGATAAAGCGTGTCCGCGCCGGAGCCTGGCTGAACGGCGCGCGTCCCGGAAAGGATTATGCCTTACGCAGAATCTTCTCCATCGGCTTGCCCTTTGCCAGCTCATCAACCAGCTTATCCAGATAGCGGATTTCGCGCATCGTCGGGTCTTCGATGTCTTCCACGCGCACCCCGCAGATCACGCCCCTGATCTGAGACCGTGAGGGGTTCATCTGAGGCGCCTTCGCATAGAAGTTTTCCATGTCGGTCTGTTTTTCGAGCTGTTCATTCAGCCCTTCGGGGGTGTACCCTGTCAGCCAGCAGATCACTTCATCGACTTCGGCTTTGGTGCGCCCTTTTCTCTCCGCTTTGGCGATGTATTCCGGGTAGACTCTTGAGAAAGGCAT
>SZPD01000530.1 GCA_030263515.1 Anaerolineae bacterium CFX9
CCGCCCACCAAAGAGCCGATTCTGCGGCTGCTCAAGCAGGCGCGCGCCTTCGGTGTAGGGCTGATCCTGGCGACGCAGAATCCCGGCGATCTCGATTACAAAGGGCTGAATAACGCCGGCACGTGGTTTATCGGTCGCCTGCAGACGGATAACGACAAAAAGCGCGTGATGGCAGGTCTTGAAGCGCTGGCATCCGTCGATAATGAACTGAACACACGCGCCGCCGAGCGCATGATCGCCGATATCGCGCCGCGTGTCTTCCTGATGCATAACGTCCACGATCCCGGCGGTCCGGTGCTGCTGCACACGCGCTGGGCGATGAACTATCTGCGGGGCCCGCTGACGCGGCAGCAGGTAGGCGTGCTGATGCAGAACCAGCGCATGCAGCTTCTGGCGCGCACCGGGCAGATCCCGCCTGCGCCGCCGGGTTCAACGCCGCTGCCAGCCGGGGGAACCGAGGTGATGGGCGGGCACAGCTTCGCCGCCCAGAACGCGCTTTATGCCCAGCAGATGATCGCCGCCATGCAGGGGCAGCAGCAGATCGGCTATGCGCCTATCCCGACGCCAGCGATTCCGCCGCCGCCCCCCAGCCTGCCTGAAATGCCGCCAAGCCTGCCCGAATTTCCGCAGCAGTTCGGCGCGCAGAACCTGCCGCCTGCTGCGCCGAGCGAGTCTCGCCCGCTCAACTATTCAGGACCGACTACGCCGCCGCCCGCCAATTTCAACGCGCCGCGCGGCTCAAATTCGCAGATGACCGCGCTGGGCATTCAGCCGCCAGCGGGCTACTCGACGATCATGCCACCCCTGCCCGCCAGCACGGTGCAGTACTTCCTGCCGACCGCCATCAGCAGCGATCAGGCGCTGCGCACATGGGAGCAGCGCACAGGCTTCGCGGCGGCGGGATATGGCGGCGCTGTCCTGGCCTATCGCCCGATCCTGCTGGCGCAGGCATCGGTGCGTTTCCAGGATCGCAAGACGCAGCTTTATACCACGCGCATGTATGCCTATCGTGTACTCGATCTCGACCGATCGGGTATCGTCCACTGGGAAGAATTTCTCTCTCCACCGATCGATCCGCGCCGCCTGTCCGGCGAGCCGTTTGGCGAAGCGATCTTTGGCGATCTGCCCAGCGGGCTGACCGATCCGCGCCGCCTGACGACGCTGCGCCGCGAGCTGGTGGATATGCTCTACACGACAGCCGCCATCAAGGTTCCGTACAACTCAACGCTGGGCGTTTACGGCAGCCCGGACAGCGATTTCAGCCATTTCCGGGCACAGGTCAACCAGATCGCCCGCGAGAAGCGCGAGGCAGAGGCGGACGCGCTTTCCCGCAAGGTGCAGACCCGTTTTGATCGCCTGGCGCTTCAGCTTGAGCGCAAGGAACTGCGCCGCGACGCCGAAGCGCGCGAACTGGAAAACACCAAGCGCGAGCAGCTCTTTACCACGGGCGAAGCCGTGCTGGGGCTGCTGCGCGGGCGCACCAGCTTCACGCTTTCGCGCATGAGCCGCGCCGCGGTCTACCGGAGCCGCTCTCAGGGACAGAAGGAACTGTTCAACCTGGAAATCCAGCAGACGAACCGCGAGATTGAGCAGTTGGAGAAGGAATTTCAGGAGCAGCTCAACGAGATCAACGATCGCTGGGCGAAGATTGCGGCGACAGTTGAGGAATACACGATCACCCCGTTCAAGAAGGATATCAGCGTGGATCAGTTCGGCATTGGCTGGCTGCCCTACTGGTATCTGATCGTCAACAATCAGCCCACACTGCTGGCCGCTTTCGAGTAAGAAA
>SZPD01000112.1 GCA_030263515.1 Anaerolineae bacterium CFX9
CTGGAGGATATCGTCAAGCTGACGACGTATGTGGTCGAAACGGCAGATGTTCAGGCGGTGCGCGATGCTCGCCGGCGCTATATCACTGCCGAGAATGCACCCGCGCATACCGCCGTGCCCGTCAGCAGGCTTTTCCGTCCCGATTTTCTGGTCGAGATTGAGGCGATCGCCGTCCTGCCAGACTAAGCATCTCACCCGGCAGGCTGCGCTTGTGCGCGTCCGTTGAAAATTACAGACATGCCTGTCGCACAGCCTGAAAGATATGATCAGGTTTGAAATTACGACCTATACTTTCAGGCGCTCTGGTTCGGATGTCGTGATGATACAGTCAGTATGGTTCAGAGAAATTATAGGATCAGAAGGATAATGCACCAGCGCTATACACGTTTTGTCTTTCCAACTATCGTGGGGGTCATCAGTCTTTTGCTGCTGCTGCCGGGATGGCTTTCAATTCTCAACGCGAATTTCAGCGGCACGGCACTTGCCCAGTCGAACAGCTTCAGCGGCGCGCTCAATACCTGCGATCCCGTTTATAACCGTCTTTTCAGCACGAGTGTGCTGTCTGTGACGGGATCAGCGGTCTTTTACGAGTATCAGGTCTTCACCGTTTCTGTGACCGGTGTCTATACGCTGTCGATGTCTGCCACGACCATTATAGATGCGCATGCCAGCATTTATCAGAACAGCTTTAACCCGGCGGCCCCGCTCTCGAACGCGCTCTATGTGGATGACGACTCCGGTCCTGGTGTCAACCCGGCATTTCTGGACGTCAGCCTGGTGCAGGATGTGACCTACATCTTGGTCACCTCAACGCTCACCAATGGAATGACCGGCGCGTATACATGGTCACTTTCAGGCGATGGTACGTTTATGCTGGGTGACAACAATATCACGCTGACATGCCCAACCCTGACACCGTCGAATACGCATACTTTTACACCGACACCAGCGCCACCTGTCAGCTTCTCCGGTCAACTCGATACCTGTGACCCCACCTATAACCGCCTTTTCAACACGAACATACTGTCCGTAACGGGATCAGCGGTCTTTTATGAGACGCACAACTTTTCGGTTGCCATCAGTGGTACGTATACTATAACGATGAACGCAGCAAGCATTATAGATGCGCATGCCAGCATTTATCAGAACAGCTTTAACCCGGCAGCGCCGCTCTCGAACGTGCTTGCTGTGGACGATGACTCCGGTCCCGGCGTCAACCCGGCATTTCTGAGTCTCAATCTGATGCAGGGTGTAACCTATATCGTGGTCACCTCAACGCTCACCAATGGAATGACCGGCACGTATACATGGTCACTTTCAGGGGATGGACAGGTTCTTCTGGGTGACTCCAGCATCACTCTGGGCTGCGGCGCGCCGACCGCAACGCTGACGCCGCTGCCCACAGACACGCCGACCGCAACGCTGACGCCGCTGCCCACAGACACGCTGACCGCAACGCTGACACCGCTGCCCACAGACACGCTGACCGCAACGCTGACGCCGCTGCCCACAGACACGCCGACCGCGACCTACACAGCCACATCGACATCTGAGGCGAGCGCTACCTTCACGGCGACTTTTACCACAGCAGAGACCAGCACGGCGGATCCGCAGGCAACCCTGACTCCCTCGGCGACTTTGGGCGCATCACAAACGCCAACCCTGCCGCCGCCGCCCGCCTGCCCATACCCTCTCGTCACAGGCGCGGTGCAGGGGCGGATGATCTCCAGCACGATTGCGCTCTGGGAACCAAATGCGGGCAGCACGACGGACGTGATCATTCCGGTGGGGTCCTCGTGGTGGATCATCGATGTCGCGCCGGGTTTCTACCGGCTGTGGATTGCCTGCGAGGCGCAGCCTGTCTGGGTTTCCGCATTTCTGATGACGCCGAACTACGATTCGGTCTGGCAGGGCCAGCCGCTGCCGGGATCGTGAAAAACAGAAGCGTGCAGTATCAGCGGAGGTCTGCTGCTGCCTGCGCAGTCTGCTGAAGCCGCGTCACCACATACTGGGGATAGCGGTGGGTGTCGGTGTGCCCGGTCGTCGTGATCGTCTCGACATGGCGGCTGATCTCAACGCGCGCTTCCCACGCGCCGCGGATGCCATCCGGTGTTGTGCAGGTGATCTGAACTTCAGCCCACGCCGGCTCGTCTGTGTTCTCGTCCTGCGCCAGGATCAGACCGGCTTTGTGATAGCCAAACCACGCCCAGCCATGCCGCTGCCACAGCTCGCGCTCGGCAGCCTGCATGAAGCCCGCCTGTAAGCCTGCCCAGCCGCGATAATGCCCGCGCAGAGCAGAGACGCTGCCGCTCGCTTCGACGATCTGCCGGGCCTGATCATCCTCGACATATGCCCAGTAGCGGCCGCTCGGCATATCCATCAGCGTCGGCGCGAAGACGTGCCCGCCGAAATGGCTGACACGCCATACCCTCAGGTCAGCGCGCGCATGGCGATCGCGCAGGGTTCGGTAAAGGGGATAGCCGAATTTGGCACAGGCCGCGTCGATCGTGCCGTGTGTGCAGACGAGCAGATCGCGCACCTGATCGGTTTCCGGCGCACGATAGCTCTCGAAGCGCGGCAGGTCACCCCTCGCGCTGAACCACGCCCAGAGCAGGGAGCCGACCTCGGTTTCAGGAATGCGGTACTCCGTTTTCCTGAACTGTGCGATTTCGCCCTCGCCGCGGGCATAGAACATGACACGCCGGAAACCGGGCTTTGAGTATTCCTCATCCGGCGCGATCAGCAGGGGGCGATGCCGGTAATCGCCGGTTTGCTGATATTCTTCCATCCAGAGCGCGAGCAGATCGAGCATTTCCTGAGGCAGAGGATCTGGCTGCTGGTAGACGCTTCGGGGCCATGGCGGCGGGACCTCGATCAGCACGGCGTCGTCAAAGCTGCCCGCGTATCCAGCCGGGTCAAGCCCGCGTTCGATCGCCAGCCGGTTGCAGTAGGTTTTGACCGGCGTGTGTTCGAGCAGTGTCATGCGTTCATCTCTCCGGGGCTGCGCTCGGCCGCTGCGGTTTGCCAGCGGCACGCAGAGACAGCCCGTCATTCATGCTTCAGAAGGGGTGAAGATCAGATATCAGGTCAATCGTCTGATGCAGCGGACACCCTGTAAGGTGTGAGGCGGCATTCCTGTCATCTGTCAGAAAAGAACAAACATCAGCTTAGGGCGAAACCCATCTCTCCGTCCACGCAGATGATTAAGGGGGAATTTGCCGCAGGCGAGAACGGATGTTGATCGGATGTATGTATCGGTGTTAAACCGAGTCAAATCAGGCCTGAGCTGCGTATTTCACAGAGAGTTTGGGCGGCGCATTACCCATCATGCTGCGGGCGGGTGACCGTCATCACATAGTCGGCAGGCGGATGATCTATTCGTCTGCTGACATTGATCAGCAGGCGCGCATTCTCCAGGATGTCTGCCCGCAGCAGATCGATCGGCTGCCCCGCTTCATTCGTCGTCTCGCGGCTGGTCAGCAGCAGTCTGCGCGCGGAGTCGGCGGTCAGCAGGCGTGCGAACAGATCAGCGCCGTCCTCCGGTGTGATGGCGATCTCCAGCGTCTCGCCCTGTTCGACATCGAGCAGATAAAAGTCGCCGTCGCAGGTCTCGGCGCGCTCACTGATCGTGTCTCCGTAGGCGATGGGCACGGGGTCGCTCGCCGGGCGGGCAGACAGTTCAAGCCGGTAATCGCCGAAATCGCGATTCGGCACTCCCAGATAACCGCTCACAACGGCGATATACGCGCCGTCGGCGAGCAGCCGCTGCCCACACAAGAGCGCTGTGCTGCCCCCTCCTGAATTGAAGTCGATCGCAATCGCGGCATCGGAACCCGGCGCGATCAGTTCCAGCGTGCTGTCCCAATCGCCGAACACGCGCAGATCCACCAACTGCCCGCGTTCGCCGGTGAATGACCAGCCGTGGCGCTCTCCCTGCTCAAGCGTGCCGCTGACGCTGCCGTCCATCTCGATTGCGCCCATCAGGGTGATCGCTCCCTGTTCCGGCAGTGTGTGCTGCTGCAGGGGCGGCGGCGCGCCCGCGTTCTGAGTCAGGCGCACGGCGAGCCAGACGAGCACGACCAGCGCGATCATGCCGGTCAGCCGGACGATCATCTGTCTGCTGTCCGCGCCACCCCGCGTCAGAAAGCGCACCGCCCTGATGATCAGTTCCATGGGGCCACTCCGGATGCTTCTGCGCTGCTCATTCTAATCGAGAACGCGAAATCGGGCGCGCCCGACAGAAGGGATGCCGCAGGGCAGCCGCTGCACAGCGTCGCACAGGCGTCGTCATCCAGTCGGGCACGGCGCGGAAAGTCGCGTATGCTTAAGCATACATCCCCGGAAGATTTCATGGAGGACATTGCATGTTCCTGGTCGTTTTCACCCTGCTCATCGCGCTGTTCGGCGTTTTTCCCGCTGCCGCTCAGCCTGCCCCTGTCGAGTGCCCGCTGCCGCCGTATCAGCTTCCGCTGGTCGCGCCGGATCGCGCCAGCATCGATGAGAACGGCGATGTACTCGTCGCGGGCATCGATACGCCGTTTGATCTGCCCGATGGTCTCGCCGCTCATCGTGTGCTGTGGTCGGATGATGGCGAAGTCGTGCTGGTCGAAGCCGGCCGGGATCGGACTCGTGCCGTCTTTTCCATTCGCGATGGCGTGCTGACGCAGGTGCTGAACAACGATGATCTGATGGCGCTGCGCACAGAGGACTACCGCGCTGCGGTCATGCTTTTCAACCCGGCATTTGTGCCCGGCACGCATACCGTCCTGTTCAATACCGAACTGCGCGTCGATTTTGAAGGCATCTATTTTGAGCTGCCGTATGATCTCTGGTCGCTCGATCTGGACAGCGGCGAACTCACCGAGGTGCTTCCGTACGGAACTGGTGGTCAGTTCGCGATCTCGCCCGACGGTGGGCATCTCGTCCTGATGAATTTCAACGCGATCTGGACGACGAATATCAATGGCGAGAACCCGCGCCCCCTGTTTGAAGGCACGGTCTGGATTGGCCTGGGCGAGTCGATTCAGGAGCCGCCGGTTGTGTGGGATGCTGAGCGTGACGTGTCGACGTTCCGCACCATCCTTTACCCGGATCATGACCCGAACATGGGCATGTTCGATGCGCCGTTCCGCGTCTACGAGTTCACGCTGGGCGCTGAGCCGACCGCCGAAGTGCTGTTCAGCGGCCAGACGGATTTTCTGCTCAACCCCAAACTTTCGCCTGATGGCTACCGCGTCGTCGAATGGCGCTGGCACGATCTGGGCGATCAGCGCCGGGTTGATCTCTGGCTGACATCCTATGGCGACCCGGAAGATGAAGCAGGGACCGCCCAGACTCTGCTGACCAGCTTTGAAGTGCCGTCGGGTGTAGCGCCGTTCGTTCGTTGGGCGGACGAGACGCATGTGCTGTTCGGGCATCACACGCGCGGAGGTCGTGTCGAGTCGCGCATCGATCTGTGTGGCGAGATCGTCCCGCTCAGCCCGTAGGGGAAGGCATTTCAGCAGGATGCAAAGCTGGCGTGATGGAACGCCGGCTTTTTGTTTTTCCGGGCAAGGGGCGTACAGAGTTCAGCAATAGGTGAGACAGCCGCATGGCTTTATGCTACGATCAGACAAACACACTCCGTTTGTCGGACGCGCTCAGGGGGATATCGTGACAGAAACAACAGCGCTGGTCATTGGAGCCAGCATGGCAGGGCTGCTGGCGGCACGCGTCCTCAGCGATCATTTTGACCGGGTGCTGATCATCGAGCGCGACGCCCTGCCGGAGTCGCCAGTCGAGCGCGGCGGCGTGCCGCAGGGGCGGCATGTTCATGCCCTGCTGGTGCAGGGGCAGGAACTACTGGAGTCGTTCTTCCCCGGCCTGTCTGCCGAGCTGACCGAGTATGGCTTTCCACGCATGGTCTGGTGTCGCGATACCTGTTACTTCACGCCCGGCGGCTGGATCAAGCGGTTTGACAGCGGGATCGTCACCAACGTGATCTCGCGCCCCGTCCTTGAATTCATGGTGCGGCAGCGCGTCCTGAGTCATCCCCGCGTCACGCTGCTGAGCGGGCGTGAGGTGCGCGGACTGATGACGACGCCCGACAAGGCGCATGTGACGGGCGTTGAAGCGGGCGTGCGGGGCAGCGATGCCATCGAGCAGCACGCCGCCGATCTGACGGTGGACGCCAGCGGCCGCGGCAGCAAGGCTCCCGACTGGCTGACGGCGCTTGGCTATCCCGCGCCGGCTGAGACGGCGGTCAATTCTTATGTCGGCTATGCCACGCGCCTCTATCAGAAGCCGGAACGTGAGGTGGACTGGCGGGTACTGTTCATCAATGCCCGCAGTGCTGAAAACAACCTGCGCGGCGGGGCGATCTTCGACATCGGCGGCGGCATGTGGCAGGTTTCGCTCGGCGGGCTGAACCGTGATTATCCTCCCACAGATGAAGCGGGTTTCATGGCTTTTGCGCGCACGCTGGCGTCTTCCACGCTGGCGGATGCGCTTGAGGACGCCGTGCCGCTCAGCCCGATCGTCGGTTACCGGATCGACGGCAGTCGTCAGCGGCATTATGAGCGGCTCGTGCGCCGCCCTGAACGCTTCATCCTGATGGGAGATGCCGTGTGTGCCTTCAACCCGATCTATGGGCAGGGGATGACGGTTGCCGCGATGGAAGCGATCGATCTCGACCGGCTGCTGCGCCTGTCTGGCACACACGATCTGACCGGACTGGCAGCACGTTTTCAGAAACAGATCGCGGGCACGATCCGCAGCGCATGGCTGCTGGCGACCGGCGAAGACCTGCGTTTTCCCGGCACGGAAGGCGACCGTCCATCGCTGTTCGGGCGGCTGATCCAGCGCTACATCGACCGCTATCTGCAAGTCTCGTATGCGGACGAAACCCTGACGCGCACGTTCATTCAGGTCTCAAATCTGACTGCGTCCCCGATCTCGCTGCTGTCGCCCCCGATTCTGGCGCGTGTGCTTCGCCTGTCCCTGCGCCGCGGCGAGAGCAGCCCGGCACAGCGTGGCGATCGACTGCCCCCCATCGAGTGAGCCTGTTTTAGCTGCCTGACACGCCCAACTGTACCAGGAGTACGCCCGGCGCAGAGCCGCGCCCCAGCATGAGGACATCATTGGCAGCCCAGGCGATCGGCATGCGCTGGCAGCAGGTGGTTCCATAGAAGTCGCCCTGCATGATCAGCCGACCCGGTTTGCCCGGCGTGTCTGTGAGATACAGGCCGGACTGTCCCGGATCGCGCACGCTCCGCACCACGTAAGCCACTGCCGATCCCTCTGGCGACCAGCCAGCGCCCATCACGCTGACTCCTTCCTCATCGCCAGGGAAGTTGGGGTCGATCTCAAAAGCGGATCCGCTGACTGTGGAGACCACCCGCGATATGTAGTCGCCAGTTTCCCCTGCAACCGAGATCAGAAGGTACTGCCCGTCGAGTGAATACACAATTTGCCCGATAAGCCCGTAATCAGTCCCTTCTGCCGCAAACGGGGCGATGTCGCCGCCGTCCAGTGGAATGCGCAGCAGATCAGTGCCGCCGCCATCCGGGATCCGATCCAGGTTGACCGCAGCATAGCTTCGCGCAGGGTCGATCGTCAGCAGGTAGAAGCGGTACAGCCCTTCATCTGGCAGGATGGCGACGATCTGCGGTTCAGATGTGCCGCCATTCGCCGGCACATCGATCTGCATCAGCAGCGGCTGGGAGAATTTTTCGCTGAACGGCGCATCGCGTGATGCGAGCGGGTTGCCCGGATAGCGTATGAAAAGCAGGGTATCAGCGTCCAGCCAGCGTGGGGCGATATCCAGGTCTCCAGCCGGATGATCGAACGGGCCGCGGAAGATTCCGTCATCCGTCAGATTGCGGACTGCCCCCGTTTCGACATCTATGATTTGGATATCCGTGTCTCGAAAGTACACCAGCGCTTCCTGAAACGTCGGCAGCGTCAGGTAGCGCCCATCGGGCGACCAGAACATATCCTCCGGCGAGAAGTCGAACGCTTGAGATTCGATGCAGCGTTCCTGTGTCCATGTGCCATCAGTGAGCGCGTACAGACACAGGATGCCGCGCTCGAAATGGGCAAAGCGTGTGCCATCGGGCGAGAGATGCGCCCCCGTTCGCCCAGGCGCGGCAAGCAGATCGAATTCCTGTACGCTCAATGCTTCATAAGCGCCGTAGTTCGGTGTGGACTGCGCAGAAACAGACGACATCAGCAGGGAGACGGCGATAACAGCCAGCAGGCGGAAAGCGATTCTGTGCATAGTCGCATTACCCTTTGCGGCGAATCAGCCGCTGAACTCGATCAGGAAAAACGGGCTGCTCTCTGGCTCCACTGTACACCAACTGTCCGGATTGGGATACTTTCGCCGTGCCTCAGTTCACCCGTGACAGCACAAACGACGCGATCGAGAAGTAGATCAGCACGCCGGAAATGTCTGACAGCGAGGTGATCAGCGGCGCGCTCGCCGTCGCCGGGTCGAACTTCAACCGGCTGAGCAGGAACGGCAGCGCTGTGCCGATCACACTGCCCACCACCACCACCAGCGCCATCGTCAGCGCGACGACCAGCGCGATTTCGATCCCGGCGCGCACGACTCCGATCAGCGAAACCGCCACTGCCATCGTTGCGCCCAGCGCGCCTGCAATGAAAATTTCCTTGCGCAGGAAATACCACCAGTCGCTTACCTTCACATCGCCCATCGCCAGCGCGCGCACCATCAGCGTGGATGCCTGTGAGCCGGCGTTGCCGCTGCTGTCGATCAGCAGGGGCAGGAAGAAGACCAGCGCCACGTTGGCGGCGATGGTGTCCTCAAAATTGGCGATCGCCGCGCCGGAGAAGATGTTGGCGAACACCAGCGCCAGCAGCCAGCCGATTCGCTTGCGATAAAGCTGCGGAAAACGCGCCTCGCGGTAGCTGCCTTTGAGCGGCGTGATCGCCGCGCCCTTGTGGAAGTCTTCCGTCGCCTCGGCCTGCGCCACATCGAGCACGTCGTCAAACGTCACGATGCCGATCAGCACACCGCTGGAATCGACCACCGGCAGCACGGGCAGGTCGTAGCGTTCCATCGTGCGGACGGCTTCCTCGCGATCCTGCGAGGCTTCAAGGTAGATGTACTGGTGATCCATGATGTCGGCTACCGTGCTGCTGCTGTCCGCCAGGATAAAGCGCCGCAGATCGAGGGCATCCAGCAGCTTCCATGACCGATCGACGACGTACAGCACATCGATCGTCTCACTGTCTCGCCCTTTGGTGCGGATATGCTGGAGCGCCTGTTCGATCGTCCATTCCGGGCGCACAGCAACGTAATCCGGCGTCATCAGCCGCCCGACGCTTTCTTCCGGGTAGCCGAGGATCTGGCGGGTTTCGCGCAGGTCTTCCGGCGAGAGCAGGTTGAGCAGCTTCTGCGTGACGTTGCCGGGCAGCTCGATCAGCAGATTCACGCGGTCATCGGTGCTCATCTCGCTCAGCAGGCGGCGCGTCTCTTCCTGTGTCAGTTCCTTGAGCAGTGTGTTCTGCTGTTCGCTTTCCAACAGCGAGAAGACTTCGCTGGAAATGTCTCGCGGAAGCAGCCGGAACAGGATCATCCGGTCAGGCGTGTCGATCTCGAACAGAAGCTCGGCGAGTTCGGGGGCGGGCACGCCGTCCACGCTCTCGCGGATCCTCACCCAGTCCCGTTGTTCGAGCAGCTCGCGAATGTGGGAGAGTTGTTCGGTCAGCATGGCAGATAACCTCCTTTTTCGCGCAGGCGTGCAGGGTGTCTTTGCAGGTGGCGCGCCATTTGCAGGGGCCGCCTGTTCTCAGCGGATGGGTCTGCCATGTAGTCGTGGCAGTGCCGTCATTGTAATGGTTTACCCCCATTCTGCCACCTGTAATCTGCCGGCATGTCACAGATGCTGTGTCCCGTTCGTCTTCTGTATCAGAAGGAATGCATATCCCCGGCAGGGATATGAGTAGTGAAGCAGAGGTGCTGATTGTGACTGTACAAACCACCCCCCACATCCTGATCATCGGCGCGGGTTACGCGGGCATGACCGCGGCGCTGCGCCTGTCCCGCCGCACCCGCAGGCGCAATGTGAAGATCACGCTGATCAACGGCGGCACACATTTTGTCGAGCGGATTCGCCTGCATCAGGTGGCGGCCGCACAGACCATCCGCCAGCACCGGATCACAGATCTGCTGCGTGGAACCGGCGTCACGTTTCAGCAGGTCTTGATCCTGTCTATCAACCCGGAAACGGGCGAAGTCATCGTCTAGTCGGAACGGGGCGCGCGCGCTATCCCATACGATTATCTGCTGGATGGTTTGGGCAGCATGGCGGATAGGGACTCCGTGCCCGGCGTGCGCGAACACGCTTTTGCTATCGGGGATGCGGCGGATTCGCCCGCGCTGCGCCAGCGGCTGGGTGAGCTGGCAGGAGGGTCTGGCGGGCGTGTCGTGGTCGTTGGCGGCGGCTTGACCGGCATCGAGACTGCGGCAGAGCTTGCCGATGCCTATCCTGCGCTCAGCGTGCGGCTGGTGACTGAGGGAAAGCTCGGCAGCGGCTTATCCGACCGGGGGCGGACTCATCTGCGCGCCACGTTCGCGCGGAAGCGGGTTGAGATTGTCGAAAATGCGGTCATTGAGGAAGTCAGCGAGGGCATGCTGAAGACTCGCGATGGCGACGCCATTCCCTTCGATATCTGCGTGTGGGCGGCTTCAATGAAAGCCCCGTCGATCGCCCGCGACTCCGGGCTGGAAGTCAATGCGCGCGGGCAGATCCGGGTAGATGAGACGCTCCGCATAGCGGGCGAGCCGTCGATTTATGCGGTTGGCGATGCGGCGGTGATGCCGCCGGATGCAGCGACCCAGACCCGCATGGCGTGCGCGACGGCAGTTCCCATGGCGGCGCACGCTGTGGATAATCTGCTGCGCGAGCTGGATGGTGAGGCTCCGCTGCCGTTCCGTTTTCGTTTCATGTTCCAGTGCATCAGCCTGGGGCGCAGAGACGGGCTGATCCAGACCGTGCGCGGCGACGATTCGCCGGTGGAGCGCATTCTCACCGGGCGTCTTGCGGCGTGGTACAAGGAAATGATCTGCCAGTTCGCCGGAATGACGGTGAGGCACGCCCGCGTTGCTGACTATTATCGCTGGCCGCAGTAGGATTGATGATGTCAGGAGATCCGCAGTCTATGGCTCAGCCGGAGTTTGCTGCCGAACAGTTCGAAGCTCTGCGCCCGCTGCTCTTTTCGATCGCCTACCGCATGTTGGGCAGCGTGCGCGATGCCGAAGATTTGGTGCAGGAGGCTTACCTGCGCTATCAGGCAGCCGATCACGCCGCGATCCGATCGCCGAAAGCCTTTCTCACCACGGTGATCACCCGGCTGTCGATCGATCATCTGCGTTCAGCGCAGGCGCAGCGCGAGACATATTTCGGCGCGTGGCTGCCAGAGCCGCTGCTGACCGACCCGGCCAGTGAACCGGACTCCATCGCCGCGCTCAACGAATCGCTTTCGGTGGCTTTTCTGGTGCTGCTGGAGAAGCTGAATCCCGTTGAGCGCGCGGTCTTTCTGCTGCGGGAAGTCTTCGATTACGACTATCCGACGATCGCTGAAGTCGTCGGCAAGAGCGAGAGCGCCTGCCGCCAGGCCTTTCACCGCGCGCGCGAAGCCATCCACCACGACAGGCTGCGTTTTCGCAGCACGCCGGAGGAACATCACGTCGTTTTCGGGCGGTTTCTGCAAGCCTGTATGCAGGGGGATCTGCGTGGGCTGGAAAGTGTGCTTGCCGAAGATGTGGTTTCGACCAGTGATGGCGGCGGCAAGGCGATCGCTGCCACTCGAACGCTGACCGGCGTGAAAGCGGTGAGCGCGTTCTTCATCGGCCTGATGAAGCGCGCGCCTGCCGATGTCGAGTATGAACTTGCGCCGGTCAACGGGCGAACCAGCCTGATCGTCCGGCAGGGAGGAACCGTCACCGTGGTGATCACGGCGACGGTCTCTGAGGGGAAAATCAGCGCGATCTGGGCGGTACTCAACCCAGACAAGCTGCATGGCTTGTAGCTAGACGCCTAGCAGACGGTTTATTTATATCTCCCACCCTCACCCCAGACCGATCTGCCTGGCGCACTGATGATAGACCTCGATGATGCGGTTCGCCGCGTCCTCGCTGAGAGAGGGCGGCACGGTCAGCATGATGCTGCGATCGATCAGGACGTCCATCTGCGGCAGTGCGCCCTTGTGATAATCGATCTCGGTATGGAAGGCATTGAGCGGGTCGCTCCACGGGCGTCCGGCGCTGTTCACGCCGCGTTTTTCGATCAGGCTGATATTGTT
>SZPD01000531.1 GCA_030263515.1 Anaerolineae bacterium CFX9
CAGCAGATGAGCGTGTTCCTCGAACAGAAAGCGCGGCTGGTGTTCGAGAACTGCCCGATCCGTGTGATTTTCAACCAGCGGCAGGGCTTGAACGTTTTCTACGAGGACGCAGCCTTTCAGCACTTCAACGCCCAGCACCGCGACATCATCGCCAACCTCCCCCGTTTTCACTTCCTGCTTGACGTGCAGGAAGAGGGCATCTGGTATCTCTACAACCGACCGTCTGAAGGCGAGTTTCGCCGTTTTCGCATGACGTGACCCATGAAAGGAGTATTCCCATGAGCGAGATTTCCCCAGTTCATCCTGAACTGGACGACCAGAGTACGATCTACTACTTTGCCAGCGGCATCAACCCCGGTGAGGGACCGCTGGTTGAACTCACCAAGTCGTGGCCGCAAGGACAGCAGACGCTGATCGTCGGGCGCTACGACCAGTTCCAGGAGGCGCTGGATGCTGAAATGGAACTGGTTGAGCTGAAAGCCGATCAGGGGCTGGAACCGGCGATGCGCGAGGCAGAACGACGCGCAGTCGATGCGGGCGAACTCGACCCAACGCGGGCGGATGGACGGCTGTTTAGCGAAGGGCCGCCCGACCCCTTCACCACCCTGCGGGAGCAGGAACTTCAGGGCTTGCACTACACCTACGATATCGTCGCGCAGCCGCAGGGAACGGTGGAACTGCAAAGCATCAAGACCTGGGAAGTTGATGGCGAACGCGGGCTGCAAGCCATCGCCCTCGGCGAGTATGACCGCTCCAGCGATGCCCGTGCTGAACAGGAGATGCTCCAGACGCTGGGCAAAGAACAGGGATTGGAAACCGAGATGCGCGAGGTTGAACGCATCGCCGTCGAAAACGGCGTGCTGGATGATGAGCGCGCCGATCCGCGCCTGTTCACCGAAGGCCCGCCCGATCCCTTCAAGACCGAACGACAGTCGGAACTGGAAGCCACTATGGGCTACTACTTTCGCGCGGGTCCGGCGCTCGATCAGGGCGAGACCGTCGAGGCATACAGCCTCAATCTGGTCAACGTTGAGCGCGAGGGTGCAGCCTATCGTTTCTCGCAGGTGGAGTATCTGCGCGTGGAGGTGGAGAATGCCGGATATGTTGACGATGCGGCAGGCAAATTCAACCGCCTGATGGACGATCACGGGGTCGGACCAGCCGTGTCCGCCGCCAACACCTGGACGCGCGAACACGGCGCACAACCGGCGCTGGAATGGCAGGAGGTGGACGCGGCGCAGCTGGATCGTCAGCACCAGCCGACCACACCCACGGTGGAGATGGATACCCAACCGCTGCCTGCACCGGCTCGGGATGAGGTGGAGTTGTAACGATGGCACGCCGCAGTACCACATCTCTGAGTCCCTGGCAGGAACTGGAAGAGCAGGCCTATCATGCTTACCGCGAGTGGCCGCTGTTCCTCAAACTGCGGCTGCGGCAGCTGCGGCAGCATCTCCCGGCAGCGGCCTTTGCCAGCCTGTCATCACGCCGCGAGGACCCATCACCGCCGGAGCCAATGCCTGACTCGGTGGCGGAAGACATCGCCCTGCTCAAAGAGTATGGCCTGTTCGTGCCGGAGCGCATCCCCGATGGCTAAGAAACTGCTGATCGTCGAAAGCCCGGCGAAGGTCAAAACCATTCGCGGCTTCCTGGGTAACGACTTTATCGTTGCCGCCTCGTTGGGTCACGTCCGCGATTTGCCCGACCGTGAACTGGGGCTTGAGCCGGGCAGCTTGCGCCCGCACTATGAAGTGCTGCCGGGCAAAAGCGAGGTCGTCAGG
>SZPD01000113.1 GCA_030263515.1 Anaerolineae bacterium CFX9
GCAACCCGTGATGGCAAGTGGACTCGTGAACTGAACCTGTGAAGACCCTGTTTTCCCGTGTGTTTCCGATCGCGCTGGCATTCAGCCTGGCGCTGGCAAGCGTCTCCGCACAGGATGCGCAGACATTCCCGCAGGCTCCCTGCGGCGTGGTCGATTCGATCGATTACCCGATCGATATCAGCGACACACTCGGAGAAGGTTACGACGATTTCGCCCTGCTCAGGCCGCGCTTCGGCGGCAACCATGTCGGCATCGATATCGGTTTCGATCGCTGGGGCGAGCCGGTGCGCGCCGCCGCCCGTGGTCGTGTGACGTACAGCAACATCTTCGGCTGGGATACCGAAAAAGGTGTCGTCATCATCGAGCATATCTTCCCGACGGGCGAGCGTTACTATACTGTCTACGGGCATATGGAACAGGGCGATCAGATCTTCTTTCCCGGCGTCGGCACATGCGTTGAGCGCGGCGAGATCGTCGGGCTGATCGGCTGGCCCTCACGCGGGCTGCCTCATCTTCATTACGAGATCCGCAATTTCCTGCCCACCGATGGCGGGCCTGGTTATGTGCAGGGCAACCCACTCGATCAGGGCTGGTTCCACCCGCTGGATTTCACCGAGCTGTGGCGCGTGCGGCTGTCGCCCGGCTACATCAGCGCGCTGACGTTTGACGCGATCCCGTCTCTGCCCCCGATCATGCTGGAAAACGGCGGCAGTGTCGTCGCCAGCGGGGTTACGCTCAACGGCTTCGCAGCGGATGATACGCCGCTGTGGCGTGTGAGCGCAGACAGCCTGATCACAGGTATCGCGAACCTGCCCGGCGACCGCGTGGTGGCGCGCTCACGCAGCGGGCAGACGATGACACTCCAGGGCGGGCGCTATGTCGCCGTGTGGAACGTGCCCGGTCCTGAAGCGCCGCTGGCAGTCCTCGGCGAGACGATCATCATCGTGACGGAAGGCATGGGGCTGGCGGGATATTCGCCTCACGGCGAAGCGCTGTGGAACATTCCCGGCATGACCGAAACCGCCTCGGCGGATGCGTCGCTGCCGCTGCGGATCGCCATGCTGGAAACCAACGGAACACAGGTGGGTTTTGCGGTGCGTGACAGCGGCGGTGTTCGCTGGCAGTTGTACGATGCGCAGGGCAGGCTGTCCTTCGAAACCACGTTCTCGACACCCACGCCTGTCATCGTGCCGGCGCACAACGGCGGCTGGCTGGCGCTGGACGGCGGAACCCTCTACCGCATTCACAATGGCGAGCGGACAGCCCTCGCCTCGATCGCGCCGATCGCCGGGCGCACTGCGCGCATGGCTGCCGACATCATCGGCAACGCCTATATCTATCTGGGGGATAGCGACGCGACGCTGCTCTCGATCGGGCCGATGGGCGAGATTCGCTGGCGCTCCACCTATCCCTACCCGGTGACCTCGCTTGCGCCGCTGATCGATGTCGGCGCGGGCTGCCTGCTCTACTCGCTGGACGCAGACGGCGTGCTGAACGTGTTCAACGCACTGACGGGCGAGCTGGTCACACAGAGCGGGTTGTATCCCGGCGGCGTGCAGAACGGCAGCCCGCGGGCGCGCCTGCTGTCGGTCGACTCGAATGAGCGCGTGCTGGTGGGCGGCGGCTTCCTGAGCGCGATCACGCTTGACGGGACGCAGCTCGGCGGCGTGTCCAGCCAGTGCCTGCTGGGATGAAGGGATCAGAGCCAGTCATTGGAATAAATGGCGCGGCGGACGCCAGCAGCAGCTCCGCATCCCGGAACCTTATATGGCAGGGACGCGCCTCCGCCCGCTGAAAAATACCATCGCCAGCCTAAAATCCGCCCTGCGCATTGATCAGTTCAAGCGCTTCCTGCACGGTCGGCATATCGTTCGCGCAGCCCTGCCGCGTGACGACAATCGCGCCGGTTGCATTGCCCATCCGTCCGGCTTTTGCCCAGTCCCACCCGCTCAGATAGCCGTACAGAAAACCGCTGGCGAAGGCATCGCCCGCCCCCAGCGTGTTGAGCACCGTGATCCTGAACGGCGCACAGTCGAACACTTCGCCCGTTTTGAGGAAGATGCTGCACCCATCTGCGCCGCGCTTGTAGACGACGGCTTTGCGCACGCCTTCCAGCAGACGTGCCACGCCGCTGTCGCCATCCGGCGCGCCGGTCGCCGCGCGGATCTCGTCTTCTGTGCCGATGGCGATATCGACCAGAGGCAGCGTCCGCCGGATCTGCACGCCAAAAGCGCGGGCATCATGCCAGAGCGTCGGGCGGTAATCGATGTCAAGCGTGACTTCAACGCCGTGCGCCTGCGCAGTTTCGGCGGCGTAAAGCGTGGCGCTGTGGCTCGGCTCGGCAGACAAACCCGTGCCGCTGATCAGGATCATGCGCGAATCGGCAATCGGCGCGCGCTGCATATCGTCAATGTCGAGGAAGATGTCCGCGCAGTTATCACGGTAGAACGTCATCGGGAAGGTTTCGGGCGGCTGGATGCCCAGCACAACCGCGCTGGTGCGGCGTCCCGGCTTGCGCGGGATGAAACGGGTTTCCACCCCTTCGCGGTCGAGAAAATGAAGGATGAAATCGCCGACGCGATCCTCGCCGACCGCCGTCAGCAGCGCCGAGCGAACGCCGAGGCGGCGCGTTCCCACGCTGATATTGGTGGGGCAGCCGCCGACCAGGGCCGCAAAACTGGTGATGTTTTCAAAAGGTACGCCGATGTCATTCGAGTACAGGTCGATCGAGCTTCGTCCGATACACAGCAGATCATAGGTGGGCATGGGCATCCTCGGTTGGCAGGCTTCCACATTCAGGCGAGCCAATGCTAAGCCAATGTCTGTATTTTTTCAACGAACGGCAGGTCTGTGCCTTTAGCGGAGATGACGTTTGTTCGCGAAGGGGAGCAGAAAAGGCACGGGCAGAAGAACGACAGGCGGCATATGTGGACCCAGGTGGGGTCGAACCACCACGCTTCCCGTTATGAGCAGGCTGCTCTACCTTTGAGCTATGGGTCCCTGAAAAAAGATGAGAAGTGAGATTGAGCAGGTGACGGGGATCGAACCCGTGCCTGGACCTTGGAAGGGTCTCATGCTACCGCTACACCACACCTGCATACTACGGATTATAGCACAGAATCGAGCGCTGATCCGTGTCGGGGTAACGGGATTTGAACCCATGACCTCCTCGTCCCAAACGAGGCGCGCTACCAACTGCGCTATACCCCGGAAGCGCCGTCATAATAGCATATTCTGAAGCGCGCGTCTACGCCGAGGCGGACTCAACGGATGCGCGTATACGTCCCAAAATCACCGCCGGAGAAGCGATAGACGGCAGTATCCGGCGTGTTGGCGAAGAACGGATTGCTGCCGCCGACGGCATTCTCATACTGAATGGTGAACGTGCCGCTGGCGATCCCGCCCGTCGGGCAGCCGAGCGCCTGACTCCAGCTCTGGGCATTGGGACCGAATGAACTGTTATACGCCCAGTTGATGACTCCCTCAACCGCGATCGAGCAGCCGGGCGGCGTTGACGAGCCGGGGCTGCCGTCCCAGCCGCTGGCGACGCCGACATACGCGCCGGTGTTGACCGCGCCGTAGATACGGTTGATGCCGTTGGCGGTGACATAGAGCATGAAGCCGCGCTCAAATGCCTGGAACGAGCCGTTATAAGTCGCGCCGAGATCCGCCGGGCAGCCGGTTCCGGGCGGCGCATACTGATTGCCGAAGAACCAGGGCTGCGCGCACAGCACAGCGATTGGCAGCGTCTGCGAAGTCTGCGCGCCGGAGCGGAAGACGGTCAGCCGGACGTAGATCAGCGTGCCCGCGCCGGGTCCCGGCACGATCGAGTAACTGCCTGCCACCGGCACCGGATACGACTGTAGCACCGCATTCGACTGGGACAGCACATCCAGACGGGCGGTCTCGGCGATGGCCGTCCACGAAACGAGCAGCGTGCCGTTGCTGGCGATCTGGTTGGCGCTGGTGACGAAGCTGGTAATCTGCGGCTGCGGCACAGTCGGGCTGGGGAACGGAGACGGGGTGAGCGTCGGCGGTGGCAGCGGCGTGCGCGAGGGAATCCGCGTATTGGAGGGCACAGGCGACGGGGTCAGCGTCGGCGGCTCCGGCGTATTGGAAGGCGTCAGCGTCGGGCGCGGGGTGATCGAAGGCGTCCACGTGAAGGTATATGACCAGGTGAAGGTCGGCGATGGCACTGTGGGCGGCGGCGTCGCGGTGTGCGTGGAGGTAAAAGTCGGTGTGTGCGTCGGCGTGTCGGTCGGCGTGAAGGTGTGCGTCGGCGTATAGGTATCGCTGGGGGTGAAGGTGTGCGAGGGCGTCCAGGTTTCCGTCTCGGTTGGCAGCGCCATGAGCGTCGGAACCTCGACAACCTGCGCTTGCTGAGGCTGGCACGCGGTGATCAAGGCCATACCGATCAGCAGAAAGAGACCCGAAAAGCGGCTATACTTCACCATGATCGTACTCCCATGCCACGCCCGACAGGAACGCCTGGTGCGCCTACGTCACCTCTGGATCATGACTATACTGATTTTCACGGCGTCCTGCCAGACGACCTTCGACCTACCGACGGCATCCCCCCCGCCCAGTGCGACGCCCGCAGCGCTTCCCCGTATCCCAACGCAGACGCCGCGGCTGCTGTCCTTGCCCCCCCTGCCCAGCCAGCAGCCGCCCACAGCCAGCCCGACACAGCCAGCCGGCACACTGACCTCTGCACCCACCACCACCGCCTTCGTGCCGGTGACGACACCCTCTGCCACGGCGACCGCCACAGAACCCGCGCCAGCCTACCCGATCGCGGAAGTGGTAGGCTACTCTGTTGAAGGGCGCGCTATCACCGCGCACCGCTTTGGCACGGGCGAGCGTGTGCTGATGCTGATCGGGGGCATGCACGGCGGCTGGGAAGGCAACACCATCCGCCTGATGGAAGCCCTGATCGCCCACTTCAGCGCGCCCGATGCGGCGATCCCGAACGACGCGGCGCTGATCATCATCACCACGGCAAACCCGGACGGACTGGCGCGCGGCGCTGGCGAAGCGGGGCGCTTCAACGCCCACGGCGTTGATCTCAACCGGAACTGGCCGTGCGACTGGCAGCCGGAAGCAGTCTGGCGAGACCGCCCCGTCAGCCCCGGCGCTCAGCCGCTGTCCGAGCCAGAGACGATCGCGCTGGCGGGCTATATCCTGCGCGTGCGCCCAGCGGCGCTGCTTTTTTATCACAGCGCGGCGAATGGGATCTTCGCAGGCACATGCGGCGGCGATCGCGGATCTGCTGCGCTGGCACGCGTATATGGGGAAGCCGTCGGCTATCGGTTTGATCGTCCGTTCACCGCTTACCCGGTGACCGGCACTGCGCCTGCGTGGGCTAACAGCCAGGGAATACCGGCTGCCGATGTCGAACTGCCTGATCGGGACGATGACCACTTCGATACCCACCTGCGCGGCGTCGAAGCGCTGCTGCGCCTGCTTGGCAGCTAGAGAACGGTCTTCATCCCCTGCGCCAGGTAATGCGCCGTCGCCATGATGGTGATCATCGGGTTGACGCCGGAAGGAGTGGGCATCACGCTCGCATCTGCCACGAACAGGCGATCGACCTCATAAGTCTGTCCCGTTGGATCAAGCGCGCCCATCGCCGTCGTCGCGCCGATCCGGCAGGACGCCATCTGATGCGCGCTGTAGAGCGCAAAGGCATTGGTACGCAGCCCTTCATTTTCGACGGCAGTCAGGAACGCTTCAAAGCTGTCCCAGCGGCCGACTTCATGACGCGGTTGCGCCCGCCAGACGAGATGTCTGGCATGCCCGCTGGCGACCTCAATCGCGCCCGCGGCATGCTGAACACGCAGCGCTGTGATCATCCCCTGCATCATGTGGCGCGCATCATACGGATGCAGACGATACCGGATCACCGGCTGCCCACTGCGATCAATCGTCACGCGGCCGCCATAGCGATCGCGCGTCAGCACGATGGTATCCGCCGTATTTTCGAGCTGCGCCATCTGCTGTTTGTGCTGTTGGCCGCTTTCCCACGCCAGCGAGAGCGCGGCGATTCCCGGATGGATCGGCGCGGTCTCCAGCCGGAAGCCATATCCGCTGCCATCCAGGTTGGCGAACTGATGCAAAACGCGCCCCATCCCAATTCCCTGCCAGCCGCGCATTGGCTGCTCATAAATGCCATAGACCATCGTTGTCGGGTGAAGGCGCAGGTTGGCTCCGATATGCGCATTCTGCAAGCCGGAACGCAGCAGCAGCGCCGGGGTGTGGATCGCGCCAGCGCTGACGACGACAAGCTTTGCCCGAACCATCACCGTATACAAGCTGCCATCCGTGCCGCGCACACTGAAAACTGCGCCGGCCGCCCTGCCGCGCTCGATCAGAAGCTGCTCACAGTATGCGCCCACAAGAATGCGCCCGCCGCGATCCGCCATATCCTGAAGATAAGTGCGCGCTGTCGAGCGCTTGGCCCCATAGGCACAGCCAAAATTGCAGAAGCCGCAGTCCTCACAGCCGTGCGTATTGCGGGGAATCGGGCTGACGTGATAGCCGAGCGCCGCACAGCCTGCCTCAAGGACGCTGTTGACGCCGTTGTTCGGCACGTGATCGTGAACATTCAGACGGGCACAGACGGCATCCAGGCTCGCCTGAAATTCCGGGCTGGCTGCGCCGGTGAAGCCATAGGACGACGCCCATTCATCCAGCACTTCGGCAGGTGTGCGCAGTGAGCCAGCCCAGTTGATCGTCGTGCCACCGCCCAGTGTGCTGCCCGCCAGAATCAGCACCGCCAGATCGTCCGTCGTCAGCGAGCCGAATTTCTCAAACAGCCGCTCGGTACTCTCCAGCTCGCGTCCGTGGAAATCTGCCCCATCCCAGTACTCACCCTTTTCAGCCACGATGACATCGTATCCCGCAGCAGACAGCTCTCCGGCGACCACGCCGCCGCCCGCGCCGCTGCCGATGATCAGCACATCGGCTGAGAGACGAAGATCGGTGTCGATGCGCTCCGGTTGGATGGGTTTGGGTGAGGGATCGACCTTCGGCGCGCCGTGATAACCGAGCGCAGTATACGCCGGATGGGTCTCTCCGTCTGGCAGCAGGCTGTAGGCGAGGAACAGCGCCAGCCGCTTGATCCCCTGGAAGGTCTGCCGTGCCAGCGCATGATCACTGTCCTTCCATGCGCGCAGAAGCTGTGTGCGTTCCTCAGGGTTCATGGCGCGGAAGGGTTTTGCGATGCCGACTGTCAGACGGTTGAAGGACGCGCGTTCAAGCGAATCGAGAAACAGGCAGAACTGGCGCTGCCGATTCCTGTCCATCACCCGCTCAAGGGCGATTTCGAGCGCCGCCGGCAAACCGATATCTCTCGCCCCCCAGCGCAGGCCTTCAGGCGCATCTTCCAGCGCAGGAACAAAGGTCTCGCACAGTAAGGACAGGGTATGCTGCTGCTGGGGATTCAGAAAAGTCATGAGCAATTCATCCGATTCTTCCCGTGGAGCTGGCGCTGACAGTCCCCCTCAATCTTACTTCTGATCCGCCCAGTTGGGGGATTGAGACCCGTCCACCCGGCTCATATGACACTTATGTCGATGCCGTATACTCATCGCCAGAATAACACAGCAGACGGGCGTTCACCTGCTGAAATGCCCGTTTCTATCCGTGACTTCGCGTCACAAGGCTGGTGCGAATACAACAAGATGTAAAAGGAGCTTGCATGATCAGCATCGCGCACGTTCAGGATCTGCTTGAACGCACAGACGACTACACCCTGTCACTGTACCTCAACGTCAACCCCGGCTATCTCGAAAATCAGGCACGAACCCCTGCCTGGCGGATCCAGCTCAAAAACGCCCTCAGCGCGCTTGAGGCTGACCTCAAGCCAACGGCAAAAGCCGCCTGGGAACATATCAGAATCAGGCTGGATCAGTTCCTGGAAGGCTACACCGTCGGCAGCAAGGGACTGGCGATCTTCATCAACCCCGAATATGAACGGGTCTATGAGCTGCCGCTGCCGATCGATCATCAGTATGCCTTCGGCAAGCCGCTGGTGGCCCCGCTGCTGTGGGCGATCGATGAGTACGAACGCTACCTGATCCTGCTGGTCGATCAGGAAAAGGCGCATTTCGTCACCGCGTATATGGGCAGTGCCAGCGTTAACGACTCGATGTCGCTGGAGCTTGATACTGAAGACTGGCGCGAACGGACTCAGGTTCCGGCGCGCATCGGCGGCAAAACGATGACGCAGGGTTCGCATATCGAGAACGTGATCGACCGTGTTGAGGAACAGCAGGAACGCTTCCACCGCGAGGTAGCCCAGCGGGCGCAGGCGCTGATCGAGGCAGAAGGCATCGACCGGATCATCATGGGCGGCAGTGAGCAGGCAGCGCACGCCGTCCGCAGCCTGATGGATCCCAAAACCCAGCGTCAGGTGATCGGTATCCTGCCGATTCCGGTGCGCGCTGCGCCGCATGAAATTCTGGCACAGGCGCTGCCAACGGCGCTTGAATACGAGCGCGAGTTTGAGGCGAAACTGGTCGATCAGGTGATCGATATGGCGAAATCGGGCGGGCGCGGCGCGCTCGGTCGTAAGGACGTGCTGAAGGCAGTTGATGAAGGTCGTGTCGAACTGCTGATCGTGCCCTACGCCCTCGACGATGCCGACCTGCGCACCGAACTGCCCATCCGTATGGTACAGGCGAGCGGCACGCTGGAAATGGTGCACGGGGAAGCTGCTGAACGTCTTGAACGGGAAGGCGGACTGGCTGCCCGGCTGTATTACGTGGTGCAGCCCGCCGGATAAATTTCTGCTGTTCCAGTCCATAAACAACCCCCGGCGAGTGAGCAAATTCGCCGGGGGTTCTGCTTTTCTGCCGTACCGCTAGAGCGAAACGATTCGGTTGGCGATGCGTAACTGCTTGGGGAAAACGGGCAGAAATTCCTGAAGCGAGTCATAGCGACCGGCGGCGCGCTCGCTGAGGTAACGGCGCAGCACACTGATCACCGCTGGCAGTGACGACAATCCCCGTACCCTGCGCTCCATCAGCACGTAGGAACTGGCTTCGCGCGGGCTTACATAATCTTCCAGATAGATGGCAACCATGCCGCTCAGGAAAAGGGTCGTGAACTGATCCTGCCAGGTCGGATACAGACTGGCGAACTGTGCCGTCACCGGCAGCGCAGTGGTGGAGATCGCCTTCATCTGGCTGACATGTTCGACAAAGTACGGCGTCATCAGCATCCGCCCGTAATGCTCGATGGCCGCGCGGATGACATGCGCGGCATCCTCATCGAACGGCCAGGGCGGGCTGTCTCCCCAGGCAAGGCGCGGCGGCACGATGGCATACAGATGATCGCCATCCCGCAGCGCCAGCTCATAATCGGTCGGGTATGAGATGTTCGGGATGAACACAAGCCGCTCGCTGATCACGCCCGCGAATGGTTCAACGAAGGCTTTGAAGTCCATTTGGCTGAGGATGCGCGCGCAGTCCGCCTGAGCCTTGTCCCATTCAAAGGCTTCCTCTGCCCACCACTGATCGAGATCGGCCGTCTGGTAAAAATCACGCAGCGCGGCATCATACGCTGGCGGAACCCATTCCGGCGTCTCGTCAAGCGTCAGATGCGGCAGGCGAAGGCTGAGCGCCAGCGAGAACAGCGCTTCCGGCGTCGCACCGGCATTGAGGATCGCCTGCGTCTGGCGGGCGGCTTCGTGATCGCGCAGATGCGCCAGATGACGGCGCGTGCTGCGCGCGTGGACATGCGTCCCGTGCGGACGGCGTGCCTGCGCGGCATCCGGATAGTCCGTCGCGGCGAACAGCGCGGACATCAGCCGCACGCGGTCATCGATCTTGACAGCAATATCAGTCATGGTTGTGGCAGTCAGTTGCGCGAGTCAGTGAACTGTCCCTGATTGTAGCGCGAAACTGAAGCGCCATTCCATAATGATCATCGCCTGCGGCTGATTGTCTCCGGGCAGGCCGACCGCGAGCCTACGTGCCTACCTGATCAGCGGGTCTCCAGCGCGTGGCTGACCAGGTTTCGTTGACAGCCACCTGGGCAACCGGCCGCCAGCCGGCTGCGTACACGCCATCCCACCCCTTGTCACGGGTGATATCCGTTTTGATTGCGCCCGTCTTTTTCGGATACACCAGCCAGGCGACGCCGCCCGGCTTCACCATGCTGAGCGCCTTGACCGCATGAGCGTCCAGTTCCGCCTGATTGCCGAGGAAAGCGATCACGACATCGAACGTGCCGCGCGCCTGCCTGCGGATCTGCGCCTTCTCAGGCAGCGGCTCCAGCAGCGCCTCGATTCCTTCAGGCGCGCGCAGCAGCAGAACAGTATTGCCCGGCCTGATGACCAGCCGTTTGGCAAGGGTGCTGGTGGCGGTCAGCGCGGCAGCATTGGTGCTGGTCACGCCCGATTTGGGATTGGGCTGCGGAAGTTCTTCAGAAGTTCTGGCGGGCTTCTTCGGGGATGGCATGAATCCTCCTCCTTGAACACCAACTCTGTTCCATCGATCCTGAGACAGCGCGCGCAGCCGTTCAACCTGCTGCGACATCGATCGTGATCAGCGGCACGATCGGCTCATCGAGCGCCTCGCCATCTGCCGACCACGCCGGATAGAAGTCCCCCGCCTGATTGACGATGCCTACCCCCACAGTGTAGGTTCCGGGCGGCGCATCAGGCGGAAACCGGAACGGGCACTGATCGAAATAGACATAGGAGCCGCTGCGCCATGCCAGCGGGCTGAGCGCGCCTTCGCTGGAATCGCAGGTATAACGCGCGCCGCTTTCATCGTGCGTGAAGGTGAAGACGCGCGCCGAAATATCAGGTTCAGCCCCAAGCACCAGCCAGTGAATGGAAGGAAGATAGGCCTCGCCCCGGACGGTGGTCACTGGCGCGTTGTACTGCGTCGGGCGATAACCAGTGCCAGGATCGCCAATGATCCCCAAAATTGCCGGGCAGGCGGCGGCAGGAACGAACTCGCCTTCGAGCGTGATCAGGGTGAGCGGCGGCTGATCGCCTTCCGGCGAACGCCAGCGCGCGTTCAGGGTCGGGTCAGCCTGTGGCGGTGCGCAGAACGGAACGGTCGCTTCAAAGGCGATCACCTGATCCGGCGTCCAGGTCGTCGTCGGGGCAAAGCCGCGCGCAGGCAGCACCCGGCAGGGCAAGCCGCCGCCCCAGTCAAACTCCAGCAGGTAATTCTGCTCAAGCGGGGCGTTCGTCCGGCTGAACAGGCGCAGGTTGACCAGCCCTTGATCCGGCTGTGCGAAGATCTGATAACCGATGATCTGCGGCCCCTCGTCCTCACCCGTGCCCGCCGGGATGACGCTTGACATCATGGCGACGGTCTCCGGGGAAAAATACAGCACCTGCGGCCGGCGGGAAGCGGTATCGACCGCGCCGAGCAAGCCGACGATCAGCCAGATGAGCGCGATGCCCGCCGCGGCAGCGCTCAGCCCGATATGCGCCAACCGGGGCAGGCGCTCCGGCAGCACCTCAGTGAATCCAGCCGCGATCAGCAGCGCCAGCGCCGGCAGCGCGGGCGCATAGTAACGCAGCGGCGCAAACACGAATGCCGTGCTGTAGAACGTCGTGTTATCCGCGTTGCTGAGGATGGTGTTGCGGAAGATGACCAGAGCGATCGTGATCAGCGTAGTCAGCAGCAGCAGACCAAACGCGGCGCGGTTCTGCCGCCGGTTCAGCGCCAAAACGGCAGCCGCGACCCCCAGCGCCAGCCCGATGCCCGCCATGAGCGTGTAAGCGAGTCGGACCGCCGCGCGCGGTTGAAGCTGTTCGAGCACCTCAAGGTACGAGAGACGGGTATGATCGAGCACACCTGCCAGCGTGGGAAGCGGCAGACTCAGGTTGCTGACCGCCAATCCAACCAGCCGATCCAACTGCTCATAACGCCCCAAGATACTGCCATACTGCGCATAGTTAAACGCCGCCAACCCGATGATCAACAGCGCCATAACCAGCAGCGCAGCGCCGATCAGACGCAGCCGCTGAAGCGAGAGCGAACGCCCGGCAGAACGCACCAGCGTGCCGAGCCAGACCAGCACGAACACGATATCGACTGCCAGCAGCACCCAGCCGGGCAGCCGCGTCATCACCCCCACCGCCCCGCACAACAGGATCAGCGGCGCATAGAACAGCTTCCCTGTGCGGAGCGCCTGCGCACACAGCAGCAAGTTGAGCGCGGCGATCAGGATGAGCAGGGCATCGTTGCTGATCGTCGTGAACGTTCGCAGAGTGA
>SZPD01000532.1 GCA_030263515.1 Anaerolineae bacterium CFX9
GCTGGGCATTTTGATCGAGCCATGCTTCCGCCACGCCAGCATTGCCCCAATCGGCAGGCGTATCTGCTACGAGCCAGATACTGCGATACTCCGCCAGGATGCGGGTCAGTTCAGCCTGAATCTCGCTGTCGGATTGCTGAGGATTTGCGGGGAGGCGGATGATGTCTGCGGGGACTTCATTTTCAGTATGGTAGAGCGTGTAAGCTTCGTCGGCTGATGTATTGATCACGATGTCGTCACTGGACGCCGCGCTTTCGAGGTAGAGAGTAAGCTGGTTCCAGTCGGGAGATTTCGCGTAGTCATTAGTATAATGAAAGTAACCCTGAAACATCAGGAACACAAAGATCGAGCCAACAAAAATACCCGCCAGCCGCCGTGAAGAGACTGCAAAAACAGATACCAAAAGCACAAGCGGATAAACGACCGACATGATATAGCGAGGAACAAACACGTTCAGACGAAGCGACGCAAGCGCAAGTCCGATTACCGGAACAAGTATCAGGAGAAGAATAAGCCAGGCAAGCGAGCGATTCCGCATCCAGAGCCAATAGAAGATCACGCTGAGAACAAAGAGCAGCACCCACGAAAACAGTGACGACTGCACCAGAAACGATGTCTCCCCAAACAACAGGGTAGGCAAAAACCACTCCACGAGCAGATGCGGCTGAAATCCCCCTGCCGTCCCCCCATAACCACTGCCGAAAAGAAGCCGTTCCTGAAGAAACCAGGGGGCCAGCAGCAGCGCCAGGACGAACTGACTCACGAACCAGCGCGAGAGAACACGAGTCTCGCGCCGAAAAATGGTGAAGACATAGATATTCAGCGCTGCGACGACAAAAAGCTCCAGATAGTAGAGATAGGCACTGAGCGCAGCCGACACTATATACAGTGCCCAATCTACCCGGCGTTCACTGCGAAGCGCACGCAGCGCAAGCCATAGTGAAACGCCAGTAAACGCCCCCCAGATGGCGTAGTTGCGCGCATCCTGCGCATGCCAGATCTGAAGCGGATGCAGCGCAAACAGCAGCGCGGCGGCAGCGCCCGCCTGGCGGCTGTGAAGCCTTTTGCCCAGCGCGTAAGCAGCAGCAGCGCCGATCAGGTTGAGAAGGGCAGGGAGAAAGCGCAGCGTGTCGATCCCTGTGCCAACCAGCTTGCCCCAGAGATAATAGGTAGCATATGCCAGCGGCGGCTGGGGATCGCGCACTGCTACCTCGCCAAAGAGGGTGAGATCAAGCGGCTCTCTGACCCAGTGAATCAGCGTGAAAGCTTCATCACCGCGCAGCGAGACACGGTTGATGCCATGCAGGCGAAGCGCGAAGCCCGCAAGCAGCACCAAAGCTACCAGCCAGATGGCAGATTTTTTTGAGATGTTCACGAAGTTCAGCCAAAAGTGGCGGTATCAAAAGCTTCTATCTGTTCCTGTGTCAATCCCTGACCCGGTTCCTTGCTCTTTTTGCGGATGTATTCCTTCAGATTGGGCTGAAGTTTGGGGTCTGCGAAAAGAACTGGCACGGTGGGATCCTGAATATCCAGCCGCGCACGGGGATCCACAAAGATGACGAGCGGCTGGACGCGGACATCAGGCGCGATTGGCGCGAGCATCTGCTGTACATGATCAGCCGCTTTCTTCGCATCTGTGCTCGGATTGCCGATGCCATCAAATCGAAACAGGCTGAGCATGCGCCCTGCAAACCCGCGATGCGTCGTCCACCGATCGCCCGATACGGAGAAATGACCATCCTGAAATCGCGTCACCATGGCGTAAACACCATT
>SZPD01000114.1 GCA_030263515.1 Anaerolineae bacterium CFX9
ACTGCATCGACCAGCACAGGCGGACTGCCGAGACTGAGAACGACACAGGCGATTTCGGGGTGGGCTGCGGCGGATGTGTTCATATACCAACGGATTGTTTCAATGATGAGGTTGAATGTCAAGCGCTGCAAAACGGTGGACATTCACGGGGAAAATATACGAACATATGTGCTATTCTGAGATCATGCCGCTCGTGCGCGGCGCGGACGGTAACGCTGATGTCGCCTGAACCGTGAATCCGCCAACAGCCGGAAGGTGAGCCGCACACGACGGCTTTTCGGCTGCCAGTCTGGTGAGCGGAGGCAGCCGATGAGCGCAAAACGACGCGCGGACTTCAAGCCGCACAGGAATCAGAAGCGCATCCTCAAATCAAAGGCGCGCTTTCGGGTCGTCGCCTGCGGGCGGCGTTTCGGCAAAACGGAAGTTGGGAAGTGGGCGATCGTGGACAGGGCGAAGGCGGGCGGCGAGTGCTGGTGGCTCTCGCCAACGTACCGCATGGCAGGCAGCGTCTGGCGTGATCTGGTGCGCGCTTTCCGCACACGGACAGATGTCGAGATCAACAAGCAGGATCTGTCGATCGTGCTGGAAGACGGCGGCAGCATCATGCTGCGCAGCACTCATGATCCTGACAGGCTGCGCGGAGCCGGACTGGATTTCGCCGTGCTTGACGAAGCCGCCTTCATGCCGCCGAACGCCTGGAATGAGGTGATCCGCCCGATGCTGCTCGACCGGCAGGGTGGCGCGCTCTTTCTGAGCACTCCCTATGGACGTAACTGGTTCTGGCAGGTATATCAGCGTGGGCTTGATCCAGAACAGCGGGAGTGGGAGTCTTTTCACTTCAGCAGCTACGACAACCCGCTGCTGCGGCGCGACGAGATCGATGCACTGCGGGCAGTGACGCCGGATCACATTTTCCGTGCCGAGTATCTGGCGGAATTTGTCGATGATGCCGGGCAGGTGTTCCGCGGCATTCGTGAAGCTGTGCGCGCCCCACTGAACGCTGCGCCGGCGGCCGGTCGTCGCTATGCGGCAGGTGTTGACTGGGGGCGCAGCCGCGATTTCACCGTGATCGCGATTGTGGATGCGGATCATCGTCAGTTGGTTGCCCTCGATCGCTTCAACCAGATCGGCTGGGAAGCGCAGCGAAGCCGGCTGAGCGAGATCTGTGCGCGCTGGCAGCCGGGTGTGATCTGGGCGGAGGAGAACAGCGTCGGCGCGGTCAATATCGAGGCCTTACAGGCTGAAGGGCTGCCGGTGCAGCCATTCCGCATGAGCGCCGCCAGCAAAGCGCCCCTGATCGAGGCGCTGTCTCTTGCGATCGAGCGCGGTGATCTGGCGCTGCTGCCGGATGAGGTGCTGATCAATGAGCTGGCATCTTACGCGATGGAGCGTCTGCCGGGCGGAGGTTTCCGCTATGGCGCGCCTTCCGGGATGCACGATGACTGCGTGATCGCGCTGGCGCTGGCGTGGCATGGCGCATATCGCGCAGGGATCGGGATCGAGTTTGGGTAAAGCTCAGGCAGACTGCGATGCCTGCCACGCCTGCCAGTCAGCTTCGGTGACGATCGTTCCGCCGATGATCTGTGTATCCACCAGTTTGCGCTGAAGGTTGAAATGCAGGTCTACCTCAACCGGGGTGAAGCATTGGGTTCCGCGCACGACCTTGTGCGCAAACAGACTTTTCTGATCGTCGGTGTAGCTTAAATCGTTCATGACGTTGATACGCAGACGCACAATTTCGTCGCAGCGGTCCGGGCGGATGTACAGGTACAGACCATCGTCGCCGCCCGAACCGACGCCGCCGAACAGTCGTTTGAAGAAATTCATCGGTTCACCTCGCTTGCCCGCGGGGGCACAGCCAACGGATTTCAAATAGGGTCATAACGATTTATGAAATAGAACATGTGTGCTGTTTCGTGCTACGCTGTCTGAGCGTTTCGAATTTGTTACATTGTAAACCAGGGAGCGGATCATGAGAAAACCAAACCCAGCCTCACTCGAAGAGATGACCCAGCGCGTCTACGCCTTCATGTCCGGCTATTATCGCCAGCACGGACACCCGCCCAGCATCGATGAGATCGCTCATGCCTGCTATCTCTCGCCGACCACTACCGTCCGCTACCTTGACCGGCTGGAAGGACGCGGCTGGATCAGCCGAAAGCCGGGCGTGGCGCGCGGGATCACGTTTCATATGCTCGATGAGCAGCCCAAAGACGACCCGCAAGCCGGATGAGCAGCGATCATGGCGGTGTGATGATCTGCCAGAGCGCCCCTTCTGGCAGCAGTTCCAGCACCGTGCCGTCGGCACTGCTGATGTACAGCGTCGTTGCGCCGGCGGCGCTGGTTGTTCCCTGCACAAAGCCGTTGAACGAGATTTCCGGCTGTGTGCCTAACCCCAGGCGATTGCGGACGGCATCATTGCCGCGCCACAGGAAGCCGAGGATGCGCAGCGGCTGATACAACCCCGGCGGATTTGGGAAGTTCGGATCCGATTCGGGGTGTATCGCCGGATCATAGCGATTCTCGAACACTACCCACGCCGGATCAAAGCCATCGTTGAAAAGCGCGTAAACCAGGTTGCTCTGCTGGACGTAGATCATGCGCCCAAGCTGGAAGGGTTCCTCGATCAGCGCTGTTTCGCGGGCGGCGCTTGCCGGGCAGTCGGCGGGCGCTGGCTGGAAGAACCAGGTATCCGGGCAGAGGAGCGGGATCGTCAGCGTCTGCTGCACTTCCTGCGCGCCATCCCCCACCGTCAGCACAAATTCGACCGCGCCGCGCTGATTGGCGCGTGTGGTGACAGGCAGGCTGCCATCGGGGCCCACGTTCCAGACCTGGTTGCGGATGCCGCGTTCCAGCCGGTAAATGGCCGCGCTCGTCACGCCGCGCGTTGACCAGAACAGCGTCACTGTGCCGCCCGGCGGGATGGAGGCGGGCGACGAGGTGAAGAATTCGATACGGGGTGCGTTGGCATCAAAACCCCGCGTCGCCGTGGGCAGGACAGCGATATCCGTGCGTGTCGGCCCGAACAGCGGCGTTGGCGAAGGTCCGCCGGTCGCCGTGCGGATCGGTTCGGTGGGTGTCGCCGTCGGTGTGAAGTTCGGATCGACTGTTGGCGTGCGCGTCGGCGTGGAAGTCGGCGTATCAGTTGGGCGGGTGGTCGGCACGACTGGCAGGGCCCCCGCCCCACAGGCAGAAATCACGGCGGCGATCAGCAGCAGACCCAGGCAGCGCAGCAGACGCATCATCAGCCTCGGCTCTCGGCGTGCGCCTGCGTTGTTTGCAGCGGGATCACCCGCAGCGAATCCAGGACATGCTGATAGTCCGCCAGCAGGTCATTCCCCCAGCGGTCTGCTGCATAGAACTGCATGATGACGAAATAGCCCGCGCGCTCCATGAAGACGACATCGGTTTGCCCCCACTCGAACGGCGGATCAACCTCGCCTTCCAGCCGGTAACTGTAGCGCAGGGAGCCATCCGGCGCGGACGCCTGATCGATTCTCGTATACGCCTCGCTGTTGAAATGAGCGGTCAGGTTCGCCTCGGCGCGCTGCTCCAGCGTCTGATCGCCATCCAGCGGATACAACCAGAGTGAGAGATAGGCATCCAGCCCGTGCTGCCAGACGTGGACAAGCTCAGCGCCGGGATACTCCGGCTGACCAGTGAGATCGACGAACGTCCAGTCTCCGGGCACATTGAGGGCATAGCGTTCCGCGCGCACGACGCGGGCATTGTTGAACGGCGTCGGCAGTACGGTCGGAACCGGCGTGGCGGGCGGCGGCGGATTGAGGGACGGCACGACGATCAGCACCAGCGCGATCACGGCGATCAGCGCCAGCAGACCGCCAACGACGACAGGCAGGTGGGAACGGCGCGGCGCTGTGGGGGGCAGCGCGCTGGCGGCGCTCTCGACGAAAGCGTTGACTGCATCATCACCCATATAGGTTGGCGCGCTTGAGCCAGCGGGCGCGGTTGGCTGGTGCGGTGTGATGCGCGGCGGGGTCAGCCGTCCGCTTCCCGGCTCGACGATGGTTGGCTGGTCATCGGGAACGGGCGCGTCGAAGCCGGGTTGTGTGGCGGGCTGGCGGGCGGCGTGGGCAAAAGCGGATGCCAGCTCGCCGGCCGACGAAAAGCGATCTTCCGGCGTTTTTGCCGTGGCGCGGTAGATCACACGCTCGACGGCAGAGGGAACGCCAGCGCGGTGCAGCCTGGGGGAAGGCATCGGCTCATTGATGTGTTTAAGCAGCAGGGCAACCGGCGTTTCTGCCTCGAACGGCTCGCGTCCTGTGATCATCTCAAACAGCACGATGCCGAGCGCGTAGACATCCGATCGGGCATCCAGCGGCAGACCGTTCGCCTGTTCGGGACTCATGTAGGCGGGCGTGCCGATGATGGCGCTGCCCGTCAGGTTGCTGTTGATCACGCGGGCGATACCGAAGTCGGTCAGGTAGGCGTTGCCGTTCTCATCGAGCAGGATATTCCCCGGCTTGAGGTCGCGGTGAATGATGCCCTGCTGGTGGGCATAATCAAGCGCCTGCGCGATCTGCGTCATCGGTCGAATCAGCGACTCGATCGGCGGCAGCCCGCGGCGGATGAGCTGCGCCATACTGCCGCCTGCCAGATAGCGCATGGCGATATAGGGGATGCCGTCCGCTTCGCCGTAATCGTAGATCGGCAGGATGTGCGGATGCTCAAGATGCGCGATCACGTCCACTTCGCGGGTGAAGCGTTCGTAGAAACTGGGGTCATGCAGCAGCGCGCGCGGCAGCACCTTGATGGCTACCGTGCGGTTGACGGACTTCTGGCGTGCGCGGTAGACCGTCGCCATCCCACCGCGCCCGATCTCATCGAGGATTTCAAACTGACCGAGCTGCCTGCCGATCAGGTCATCCGGAGGTCTGTTAAGCATACGTCCTCGCGCATGGCGCACCCTGCTGATCCGTTCAAAGTATAGTACGCGCCGCAAGGTCAGGGCAAGCGCTGTCAGATTTCGCGTTATAATGACCATGCAGGATTGCAGCCTGGCATCTACAATCTGTGATCGGCTTCGTAGAGTGCAGCGTGTCGCGAAGGATTGAGCGGAATGGCGGATAACCCCGGTAAAAAGGCTTCATCGTCGGGCGAGAATATCTGGCGGACGCCAGACAGACCCGCCCGGCGGACTGAATTTCGCACTGCGGAGAGTGAACGCCAGCAGATCCCGACGTGGCGCTCTGCGCGTGTGGTGGTCACTGACGAGGAAGCCCCTCGCGCCGCGCCGCTGCGGGTGAATCAGCTTGGCGAGTGGCATCTGCCCCGCCCGGAAGATACCTCGCTGCTGCCCCCGCCGGAAGCTGAGACAGTCGAGGATCTGATCCCGCCAGACGACTCACTGCCGGTCGCAGTCGAAACGGAGGCGGAAGCCGACGAACTCGCCATTGAGCCAGTGCTGCCCCATGATGAGGTTGCGCCTGCCGAAGCCGAAACAGTCGCCGAAGTCCTGCCATTTGATGACGGGCAGCAGGGAGACACGCTCGAAGAACTTGCCGCGGAACTCGGCAGCGTTGACGCGGAAGCGGTCGCCGAAGCGGCAGATGAAGCGCTGGGTGAAACGCTCGAAGAAGAAGAACCCGATACGTACAGCATGAGCGAGCTGATCGCGCTGGCGAACCTCGTCGGCGATGCGCCGGGCGCAGCGGCGACCACACCGCCCGCCGTCACCGATACCTCGGCTGGCGAAGCGACCGGCGGAGAAGCCGCGGCCGATCCCGCCGCTTATGCCCGCGAACAGTTGAGCCGCTTCCAGAGCGGCGCTGCCGAAGCCGAAGCCGTGGACGATGAAGCCTCGGTTGCGTCTGGCGTCACGATGCCATCCGCTGCGGTCGATGTCAGCGCGGCGGAGCCGCTCTCGCCCGCAGAGCAGCAGCTTCTGTCCCAGTTCCGTGAAAAGGAACAGATCATCCACGAACTGCGCGATCAGTTCCGCGCAGGCGCGATGACCCGCGAGCAGTTCCAGGCGTCGCTGCGCAATCATATGGTGCTCGACCCGTCAGATAACACCTACTGGATGCTCGGCGTTGAAAGCGACCAGTGGTATCACTACGTGGATGGCACATGGAAGATCGAAGTGCCGCCCGTGATGGCGAAAGCCGCCCGCGCGCCGAGTACGCCCGCGCCCAGCACCGGCGCGCCGACCGGCTACGACATGCCGCTGCCTGCGCGCGTCCCGGTGCGAGACCCGGAAGCGACCATTCCGGGCACAGAAGCGGTCTTCATCGGCGGCTCTACCGAAGCGACTGTGCCGATGACGGCGGTGGACGATCCCAACGCAACCATCCCGAATGTCACCTATACCGAGGTGACCGTGCCGGGCGCGACCATCCCGAACCCGGCAGTTGCTGTGCCGAGCGGAACGGGCATCCCCGCGCCCATCCCAACCGAAGACCCGACCAAAGCGCCAGATTACGATCTCTCGCGCCCATCACCGGAATATGAGCTGGCGCGCCAGCGGGCGCAGCGCAAGACCGCCACGACGATCGCCATCGCCGCCGCTGTGCTGATCGGCGCGGTGCTGCTGTTTGGAGCCTGCGGCATCATCAGCGGCGTGCTCTACTACCGCAACCTGGCAGCGCCTTTTGAAGCGCAGATCGCCGGGCTGGCGAATTATCAGCCGCAGTTCCGCACTGCCCGCATCCTGGCAGTGGACGGCTCACTGATCGCCGAGCTGATCGCCCCGAACAGCGGCGCACGCGAGACGATCAGCCTGGCGGAGATCTCGCCCTACCTGATCCACGCGGTGATCTCGGTTGAGAACGAGCGCTATTACGATGATCCCGGCTGGGACCCGATCGCGATCTCTCGCGCGCTGATACAGAACTTCACTTCCGGGCAGATCGAAAGCGGGGCCAGCACGATCACGCAGCAGATCGCCCGCAACCTGATCCTTCAGGACACCACGGTCAGCGCGCAGCGCAAGCTGGAAGAGATCGTCATCGCGTCCGAGATTGCCCAGCGCTACGACAAGAACTTCATCCTTGAGCTGTACCTGAATGAAGTGTTCTTTGGCAACCAGTCCTACGGCATCGAAGCCGCCTCTCAGTTCTACTTCGGGCACAGCGCCGCCGATCTCGATATCGCCGAAGCTGCCCTGCTCGCCGGGCTGATCCAGGCTCCAGCGCTCTACGACCCGCTCATCAACCGCGATGCTGCCTTCGACCGGATGAACTATGTGCTGGAACGGATGGCAGCGACGGGCTGCATTCAGTTCCAGCATGCGCCATACCTGGGGCAGCCGTTCTGCGTCTCGCCCAGCGACCTGACGAGCGGCCAGACGATCCTCTCCAAGGCGCAGGTGGAAGCCCGCCAGTACACGCCGCGCTCATTCACGGTGCGCTACCCGCATTTCGTCAACTACATCCAGGCGCAGATCGAGCAGACCTTCGGCACGAGCGAGATGTACCGGCGCGGCTTTGAGATCCGCACCACGCTCAATCCGCGCATCCAGAACGCCGCCCAGAACGCGCTGTCCACCCAGGTGCAGGCGGCATCGGTGCGCGGGGTCAATACCGGCGCTGTGCTGGTCACCAACCCGGCGGATGGCTCGATTCTGGCGATGATCGGCAGCCCGGATTTCAATAACAACCAGATCGATGGGCAGGTCAACAACGTTTTCACCTGGCAGCAGCCGGGATCGTCGATCAAGATCGTCGAATACACCGCCGCGCTGGAGGGCGTTGAGCGCAACGGCGTGATCGAGTATATGACGCCGGCAACGATCCTGTGGGATGTGCCGACGACGTGGAATACCATCCCACCTTACACGCCGGTCAACTATGATGGGCGCTTCCACGGCGCGATCCCGCTGCGCTATGCGCTGGGCAACAGCTACAACATCCCGGCGGTCAAAGTCTATGAGTTCATCGGGCAGGATCGGTTCCTTGATACGGCAGGTCGCCTCGGCTTGCGCTTCCTGGAGAATGCGCAGTTTGGGCTGGCGACCGCGCTCGGCGCAACCGAAGTGCGGCTGTACGATCACGTCCAGGCGTATGGCACGATCGCCAACAACGGGATCCGCGTGCCGCTGAACGCCATCATCGAAATCCGCGACGCAGCCGGCGCGAACGTCGAACTGCCGCCGCGCGCGCAGCCGACGCAGACGATCCAGCCGCAGGTCGCCTACCTGATGCAGAGCATCCTCTCCGACAATAACGCCCGTGCCGATGCCTTTGGGCTGAACAGCGGAATGTTCCTGCCGGAATACGCGGGTCTGATCGGGGCAAAGACGGGCACGACCAACGACAATATCGATCTGTGGACGATGGGCTTCTCGCGCAATGTGGTTGTTGGCGTGTGGATGGGACGGCACGATAACGGACGCACCAGCGCCGATACCAGCATCACCGCGATCCCGGTCTGGAATGCGGTCATGCGCGCCGCGCTGGAAGGTTCGCGCCCGCAGGCATTCCAGCCGCCGCAGGGCATCGCCCAGGCGCAGATCTGCGCGGACACGGGGACTCTGTTCGACCCGGCGATCAACAGCGCCTGCCGCAACGTGCGCACCGAGTTCTTCATCCAGAACGCGCCGCCGCCCGCCGCCGATCAGGGCTTCGTGCAGTACAACGTCCAGATCGACAGTTGGACCGGACTGCGCGCCAATCAGTTCTGCCCGGATAACATCGTCACGACGACCGGCGTCAATATCAGCGATCCGACGGCGATTGCATGGCTGAATTCGCCCGCCGGGCAGGGATTTGCTGCTGCGCTCGGTTTGCCGGTCCCGGTTCCCAGCACGACGACGGCGGAGTGCCAGATCAATCAGCCGCTGCCGCAGGCAAGCATTGCCTCACCGCAGAACGGGCAGGTCATCCAGGGCAATTTCACTATCCAGGGCATGATCTCGGCGCAGAACTTTAACCGCTACCAGATCGAGATTGCGCCGGTCAACACGTCCAACTTCAGCATCATCGCCGGGCCCTTCGGGCAGCAGGTTCCGGCGGGCGGCACGCTCGCCACCTGGGATACGATCAACACACCCAACGGCGCTTACACGCTGCGGCTGGCAGCATTCGCCAATGACGGCGGCTATCTGTACCGGACAGTGCAGGTGCAGGTGAACAACCCGCTGCCGACCGCAACGCCGACGATCCCGCCTGTGCCGACCGCCTTCCCGACGCCGCTGCCCTTCGACACGCCGATTCCGTTCGATCCCGGTGGGCAGGCAGCGCCCGGACCGACGCCGACGATCTTTCTCGGCGGCTGATCTTCACAGCAGTCAGCCGAGCTGCTTCAGCCCTCTCACCGCGAGAGGGCTTTTTTTTTCATCGCCTGCCACCTGAACAGATCCTCTCAAAAACGGTATGCTATAGGCGATTTTCAGCCAGCGATCCAGATGCCTCAGGGAGTGCCTGTTATGAAGGTCATCCGCGTCCATGAATTCGGTGATCCCGGCGTCCTCAGCTACGAAGAAGCTCCGCTGCCAGAGCCTGCCGCCGGGCAGGTGCGCGTCCGTGTCCGCGCTGCGGGCGTCAATTACATCGATAACTACCAGCGCAGCGGCTTGTATAAAATGGCGCTGCCGTTCACGCCGGGGCAGGAAGCCGTCGGCGTGGTGGACGCCGTGGGAGAAGGCGTCGATTTCGCGGTTGGGGATCGAGCGGCGTTCGCGTTCGTGCAGGGCGCTTATGCGGAGTATGTGGTCGTTCCTGCGGAAAAGCTCATCCGCCTGACAGAGGATGATGACGATCTGCTGACTGTCGCCAGCCTGACGCAGGGAATCACCGCACATTATCTCTCGCACGATACCTTTCCGCTTCAGCCGGGGCAGACCGCGCTGATCCACGCTGCGGCGGGCGGAACCGGCATGATGCTGGTGCAGTTTGCCAAAATGCGCGGCGCGCGGGTGATCGGCACAGTTTCGACGCCGGAAAAAGCCGAGTGGGCGCGCGAGAACGGGGCTGATGAGATCATCCTCTACACGGTGCAGGATTTTGTAGCAGAGGTGAAGCGGCTGACCGGCGGGCAGGGCGTCGATGTCGTCTATGACTCAGTTGGCAAGGACACCTTTGACGGCAGCCTGAACTGCCTGCGCCCGCGCGGATTCATGGTGCTTTTCGGGCAGTCGAGCGGGGCTGTTCCGCCGGTTGATCCACAGCTTCTGGCCGGGAAAGGCTCGCTGTATCTGACGCGCCCGACGCTCGGCAGCTATATCCAGACGCGCGCCGAAATGCTGATGCGCGCCGATGCCGTGCTGAGCGGCATTCGCAGCGGCGCGCTCAAGGTGCATATCGACCGGACGTTCCCGCTGGAAGAAGCCGCCGCCGCGCATACGGCGCTTTCCAGCCGCGCCACCAAAGGCAAGATTTTACTGCTGCCGCCCACGAGCGGCTGAGCGGCGCGTCATCCGCCTGTCCAGCGTGTGACGACGCAGCCGGGCGTGACCTCGCCAATGCCGACGCCGCTGATGTTGAAGCTGTATCCATCCGCGTTGTACGTGATGAAGGCCACGCCTTCCGCTGGCGCGCCGCGCGCGATCATCTCCTGCCAGATCGCCGCGAACGAGCAGTCAGGATAGCCGACGAACTCATCAGCGGCGTAGGGGAACAGGTTGGTCGTCGGTCTGCCGACGCGCCGCGTCATACCCTGATTGATCACCTGAGTGCGCACCGAGACGCTGCCGCCGACACTGCTGATCTGGCGCATCTGCCCCGGCCGATAAGCGTTGATGGTGATCTGCTCATACCACTGCCCGACTCCTGCTCCGGGCGCACCGGGTGGCGGCGCGTCTGCGGGGCGCTCAATCGCCCGGAAGAAGACATATTCGACATCTGCCTGCGAACTGCCATAGGATGCGTTCAGATCGAGCGTGCCGTCAGAGCGGACGTAGCGCGCGTTGATCTCCATCAGGCGCGCATCTGCCCCAGCCCACGCCTGAATGTCAGCCAGCGCTGCCAGGGGATCAAAGCGAGTTGGGTCATTTGAACTGTCAGGCAGTGCGCGCGTCTCGCCGAAATTTTCTGCGATCACCTGGTTGACGGCGCTGCCGATGCCGCCCAGCCCGCCCAGAAAGTCAGGACCGAAGATGTTGCCCAGTGTGCCGCTGATCGTCAGCAGGATGACCGCTACGATCACCAGCGGCAAGCCGACCGACATCAGGATGATGAAGATCCACAGCCACGGGGTGCGCCGCCGGGTCACCTGCTGGATATAGGCGCGTGACTGGGCTTCGAGATAGGGGTTTGACGGAAGCGCGCCGTAGGGATGATAGGGCTGCTGCGGATACTGCATCTGACCGGGATAAACCTGCCCGTGCGGCGGATCGGAAAAATCGAAGGCGCTGCCGCCGACGGGTGGATGGACAGGAGGAGGCTGCCCGCCGCGAGGGTTCGACCCGGAGTCATCGAATGAGAATTCGTCGGACGGGTTGTTGTTCATGATACAGCACCTGCTGATTGATCCGATCGATGCTGATCATTCTACGATGAGTTGATTGCGCGCGCAAAACCGCCCGGCGCTGCGCTTAAACCTTGATCGAGCCGCGGAATCCTCTGGCGGCGTAGTAAGACTGTGCGCCGTTGTGATACACAAAGACATGATTGTAGCGGCGATCGCAGAACAGCGCGCCGCCGAGTTTTCTGATTTCGGGGGGAGTGGCGATCCAGCTCGATGTTTTCGTGTCGAAACTGCCGAGCCTTTGCAGGGCGCGATACTGGTCTTCGGTCAGCAGCGCAATCCCCATCGCCGCCGCCATCTCCACCGCGCTGCCGGCGGGCTTGGCTTCCTTCCGCGCTTCCAGCGCTTCGCCGTCGTAACACAGGCTTCTGCGTCCTGCAGGGCTTTCCGCAGAGCAGTCGTAAAACAGGTATTCCCCTGTCTTTGGGTCCTGACCGACGACATCCGGCTCGCCGCCCGTCCTTTCCATTTCGTGGAGCGACCACAGTTTTTCAGGATGGGTTTCCAGCCTTGCCTGAACATCCGCCCACGCCATCCCCGGATGACGCCTGATATGCTTTTCGAAGCGGGCTTTCAGGATTCCGAGCAGTTGCTCGCGCTGCGCTGCCGAAAGTTCCATGAGCAATACCTTTCTGTGCTGAGCGGCAAACAGGGCACAGACGTTCTCTCCTCTGAGAGGATCGTACAGAGAGCTTCCAGACCCGTCAAGGCGGCGGCGCTCACGTTTCGGCTGCGATCCCCGCCTCAAAGGTCTCGTATACCGTCACTG